>NZ_JBYRFX010000041.1:0-11765 GCF_057815775.1 Inquilinus sp. | reverse complement strand
CGCCAAGATCGTGCGCTCGGGCAAGGACGTCACCATCGCCGCCTACTCGATCATGGTCGGGAAGGCGCTGGAGGCGGCGGAGACTCTGGCCGCCGAGGGCATCGACGCCGAGGTCATCGACCTGCGCACGATCCGGCCGCTGGATGTCGAGACCATCGTCAACTCGGTCAAGAAGACCAACCGCCTGATCTCGGCCGAGGAAAGCTGGCCCTTCGCCGGCATCGGGTCCGAGCTGGCGGCGCTGATGATGGAGCACGCCTTCGATTATCTCGACGCTCCGGTCGGCCGGGTCTGCTCGGTCGATGTGCCGCTGCCTTATGCGGCCAATCTCGAGCATCTCGCGCTGCCGCAGGCATCGCACATCGTGGCGGCGGCGAAGGCCGCCTGCTACCGCTGATCCGGGCGCCGGACGCAGGGAGAGATCGATGACGATCAATATTCTGATGCCCGCGCTGTCGCCGACCATGACCGAGGGCACGCTCGCCACCTGGCACAAGAAGGAAGGCGACAAGGTCAAGTCCGGCGACGTGATCGCCGAGATCGAGACCGACAAGGCGACCATGGAGGTCGAGGCGGTCGACGAAGGCACCATCGGCAAGATCCTGGTGGCCGAGGGCACCGAGAACGTGCCGGTCAACGAGGTGATCGCCATCCTGCTGGAAGACGGCGAGGATGCCGGCGCCCTGAAGGGTGGGGCCTCGGCCCCGAAGGCCGAGGCCAAGACGGAAGCCCCGGCCGAGCCGAAAGCCGAAGCCAAGGCCGAGGCGCCCGCTCCGGCCGCCCAGCCGGCAGCAGCGGCCCCGGCCGCGAAGCCGGCGGCGAATGGCCATGACGATCGCGTCTTCGCCAGCCCGCTGGCCCGCCGCATGGCGGAGCAGGCCGGCATCGACCTGTCGGCGCTGAAGGGCACCGGCCCGAACGGCCGGGTGGTCAAGGCGGATATCGATGCGGCCGTGTCCGGCGGTGCGCCGGCCGCCAAGCCGGCCGCTTCTGCCGCCCCCGAGGCGGCGAAGCCGGCAGCGGCGGCTCCGGCCGCGGCCAAGCCGACGGCCGCCGGGCCGAATGCCAAGCAGCTCGCCGATGCCTATGGCATCCCGTACAGCGAGCAGAAGCACAGCAACATGCGGAAGGTCGTGGCCCGGCGCCTGCTGGAGTCCAAGCTGACCGTCCCGCACTTCTACCTGACGGTCGACATCCAGCTCGACGCGCTGCTCAAGCTGCGCAAGGAGCTGAACGACCGCGGCGACGTCAAGCTGTCGGTCAACGACCTGATCATCAAGGCGGCGGCGCTGTCGCTGCGCAAGGTGCCGGCGGCCAACACCTCCTGGACCGACGACGCACTGATCCAGTACGAGCGCGTCGACATCTCGGTGGCGGTGGCGACCCCGGGCGGCCTGATCACCCCGATCATCAAGGACGCCGACCGCAAGGGCCTGGGCACCATCTCGGCCGAGATGAAGGACCTGGCGGCACGCGCCCGCGACGGCAAGCTGAAGCCCGAGGAATACCAGGGCGGCACCTTCTCGATCTCCAATCTCGGCATGTTCGGGATCAAGGACTTCGCGGCGATCATCAACCCGCCGCAGGCCTGCATCCTGGCGGTCGGCGCCGGCACCCAGCAGCCGGTGGTCAAGGACGGCGCACTGGCCATCGCCACGGTGATGAGCTGCACCCTGTCGGTCGACCACCGCGTCGTCGACGGTGCGGTCGGGGCCGAATACGTGTCCGCCTTCAAGGCGCTGGTCGAGGCGCCGCTCGGCATGATGCTCTGATCGGCCTGGGCCGGGGCATGCCGGCCCGAACGGCCGGCCCTGTGACAGTCTCCTCCGTCGGCATCCGGGCGGAGGAGGGAGCAAGGAGACTCTACTGTGGCTGATACGAGCTTCGACGTCGTGGTGATCGGCGGTGGTCCCGGCGGTTATGTCGCCGCGATCCGCGCCGCCCAGCTGGGTCTCAAGGCCGCGGTGGTCGAGCGCGAGCATCTCGGCGGCATCTGCCTGAACTGGGGCTGCATCCCGACCAAGGCGCTGCTGCGGTCGTCCGAGATCTCGCATCTGCTGAAGCATCTCGACCAATATGGCTTCTCCGCCAAGGACATCAGCTTCGATCTTAAGAAAGTGGTTGATCGGTCGCGCAAGGTCGCGGCCCAGCTTTCGGGCGGGGTCAAGCACCTGCTGAAGAAGAACAAGGTGCCGGTGTTCGACGGCACGGCGAAGCTGCTGGGCGGCGGCAAGGTCGAGGTGGCGCTGAAGGCCGGCGGTACCGAGACGCTGAGCGCCAAGCACATCATCGTCGCCACCGGCGCCCGGGCGCGGAACCTGCCGGGGCTCGAGGCCGACGGCAAGCTGATCTGGAGCTACAAGGAGGCGATGGTCCCGCCGACCATGCCGAAGTCGCTCCTGGTCATCGGCTCCGGCGCCATCGGCATCGAATTCGCCAGCTTCTACCGCAACATGGGCGCCGAGGTGACCGTGGTCGAGATGCTCGACCGCGTGCTGCCGGTGGAGGATGAGGAGATCTCGGCCTTCGCCAAGAAGCAGTTCGAGAAGCAGGGGCTGCGCATCCTGACCGGCGCCAAGACCCAGAAGCTGGAGAAGGGCGCCGACAGCGTCACGGCCACCATCGAGGTCGGTGGCAAGACCGAGACCATCACCGCCGACCGGGTGATCCTGGCCATCGGCATCACCGGCAATGTCGAGAACATCGGCCTGGAAAACACCAAGGTGAAGGTCGATCGCGGCCACATCGTGGTCGGCCCGTATCTCGAGACCGACGAGCCGGGCGTCTACGCCATCGGCGACGTCGCCGGGGCGCCCTGGCTGGCGCACAAGGCCAGCCATGAAGGCGTGATCTGCGTCGAAAAGATCGCCGGCCTGCATCCGCACCCGATGGATGTCGGCAACATCCCGGGCTGCACCTACTGCATGCCGCAGGTGGCGTCGGTCGGCCTGACCGAGGCCAAGGCCAAGGCCGCCGGGCATGAGGTCAAGGTCGGCCGCTTCCCCTATATCGGCAACGGCAAGGCCATCGCGATGGGCGAGCCCGAGGGCATGGTCAAGACCGTGTTCGACGCCAAGACCGGCGAGCTGCTGGGCGCGCACATGGTCGGCGCCGAGGTCACCGAGCTGATCCAGGGCTATGTCATCGCCAAGACCGGCGAGCTGACGGAGGCCGAGCTGATGCACACCATCTTCGCGCACCCGACGCTGAGCGAGATGATGCATGAGAGCGTCCTCGACGCCTACGGCCGCGCAATCCACTATTGACGAAAGCGAACTTGGCATCGCGCGGCATTTCCCCAATCTTTGAGGGAGAATGTCGCCGAGCCAGGCCGCAACCCCGCAAGGACGACCATGTCCGCTGTCGAACCGCATCTCCGCCACCCCGAAAAGGCCAACCGTCCGGACAATCCGATCCAGCGCAAGCCTGCCTGGATCCGGGTCAAGGCCCCGGTGTCGGCCGAGTATCACGAGACCCGCAAGCTGATGCGGGATCTCAAGCTGAACACGGTGTGCGAGGAAGCGGCCTGCCCGAACATCGGCGAGTGCTGGTCCAAGGGCCACGCCACGGTGATGATCCTGGGGTCGATCTGCACCCGGGCCTGCGCCTTCTGCAACATCGCCACCGGCCGCCCAGACCTGCTCGACCCGCATGAGCCGCAGCATGTCGCCGAGGCCGCCGGCCGGCTGGGGCTGAACCATATCGTCATCACCTCGGTCGACCGCGACGACCTCGAGGATGGCGGCGCCCGGCACTTCGCCGAGACCATCCGGGCCGTCCGCGCCGCCTCGCGGGAAACGACGATCGAAATCCTCACTCCTGACTTCAAGAACAAGCCGGGAGCCGTTGAAATCGTTGTCGAAGCCCGGCCGGATGTGTTCAACCACAATCTCGAAACCGCGCCGCGGCTCTACCCCTCGATCCGGCCCGGCGCCCGCTATTTCACCTCGCTGCAGCTGCTGTCGCGGGTGAAGGAGCTGGACCCGACGATCTTCACCAAGTCGGGCATCATGGTGGGCCTGGGCGAGACGAACGAAGAGGTTGGCCAGGTGATGGACGATCTGCGCGCCGCCGATGTCGACTTCATGACCATCGGCCAGTACCTGCAGCCGACGCCGAAGCACGCGAAGCTCGACCGGTTCGTGACGCCGGAGGAATTCCAGACCCACGAGAAGATCGGCCGCGGCAAGGGCTTCCTGATGATCTCGGCCTCGCCGCTGACCCGGTCCTCCTATCACGCCGGCGCGGATTTCGAGCGGCTGAAGGCCGCCCGCCTGGCCCGGCTCGGTGCCGCCGGCGGGTCGATCGACCTGGTGGCCCTGGCCCGGGGCGCCTGAACACGGCGCGGACTGGGGCGTTCGCACCGCACAGCGCCGGAACGTCGCACTGGCGGGGCTGTGTCCAAGGTCTAATCTAGAGGTTGGACACAGTCCGGCAGATTGATCATGGCGACACACACTGAACAGCGCGTCCTGCCCTACACCCCCGAACAGCTCTATGAGCTGGTGGCGGATATCGAGAGTTACCCGAGCTTCCTGCCCTGGTGCCTCGCCGCGCGCATCCGCAAGCGCGAGGGCAACAATGTGCTGCTGGCCGACCTGGTGATCGGCTTCAAGATGATCCGCGAGCGCTACACCAGCCGGGTCACGCTGACCCCGGGGCGGCAGATCGACGTCACCTATGTCGACGGGCCGCTGAAGCGCCTGGTCAACCGCTGGCGCTTCACGCCGCATCCCGGCGGCTGCCAGATCGACTTCCATGTCGAGTTCGAGTTCCGCTCGCGCATGCTGCAGACCCTGATCGGCGCGCTGTTCCACGAGGCGTTCCGACGCATGGTCGGCGCCTTCGAGACACGCGCCCGGGGGCTTTACGGCGATCGCGCCTCGGTGGTCGCAGCCGCGGCCGAGGGCGGCTGATCTTCCAGCCCCGCCGTGGTGAAGCGCGGCGGCAGGGTGCGGCTGGGGCACAGGTCGTCGAGCGGCGCCGACGGCGCCTCGAAGAAGCGGGCGGCCAGCGTCGGCGCGCAGGATTCGGTGGTCAGGATCGAATGGCTGTCGGCCCGGAACTCGATCACCCGGCCGTTGGTCAGCGTCGCCGCGGCGATATAGGCATATTCCGGCGGCGTGATCGGGTCGAAGCTGCCGGTCAGCAGCAGCGTCGGCACGGTGCTCGACACCGCCACGGCATCGACCGCCGAGATCGGCGGCACATGCCAGGAATCGCAGACCTGCCACTCCAGCGCATAGGCCGCATCGTCGCCATAGGGCGCGGCCTTCGCCACCGAATCCGCCAGGGTGGTGCGGGTGGCGAAGGGATAGCTCTCGCTGCAGGACACGCTCAGCGCCAGCCCTTCCGACCGGAACGGCGCGCTGCTGAACACCGGCCCGATCCAGGGAAACAGCGCCGTCAGGTCGCCGCGCGCGATCTTGTCGGCCAGGTCGGGCAGGCCGGCCAAGGTGGTCGGGTCGTAGAAGGTGGCGTAGAGCGCGTCGAGCACGATGCCGTCATCGACCCGGATCGTCTTGCGCCCGTGGCGAACCGTCTCCGGCATCGCGCGCAGCTGCGCCAGCATGCCGTCGAAGCGCGGCTCCAGCAGCGGATATTGCGTCTCGCAGGCCACGGTGGTGGCGCATTCGCTGAACAGCCGGCGGAACACGCGGGCGATCAGGGCCGGCTGGGTGTCGAGGTCGAAAATGCCCGGTGGATAGACGCTGTCGAGCACGGCGCTGCGCACCCGGTCGGGGAAGTCGCGCATCACCCCCAGCGCCACCCGGGTGCCGTAGGATACGCCGACCAAATTGTAGCTCTCATAATTCAGGGCCGCGGCGATATCGTCGACATCGGCCGCCGCCTCGGCGGTGGTGAAGGCGGACAGGTCGATGCCCGAGCGGGTCAGCCGGTCGTGACAGGCCAGCGCCGCCGGCCGTTCCATCGCCAGCACATCGGTCCGGCTCAGCCCCGGCTTCCAGTTGCGGTCGGCGATCCGGTCCAGCTCCGGGCAGTCCAGGCCGGGCCGGGACTGGCCGACGCCGCGCTGGTCGAAGATGATGAAATCCCGCGCCTGGCGGATCGGCCGGCTGACCTGCCACCAGCTGTCGGAATCATCGCCGAAGGCGGCATCGCCGGGGCCGCCGTTCAGGAAGATCACCGGGTCCGGCAGCGGCGATTCCGCCTCGCTGTGCAGCACGGCGACGTAGAGGCGCAGGTCGCGGCCGCGGGGGCCTTCGCGATGCGCTGGCACGGCAACGAAGCCGCAGGTCGCCCGTTCGCCGCGCGGCACGGCGAAGACGCATTTCGCGCTTTCGAAGGTGGGGGTCGCCGAAGCCGGGAAAGCCAATAGCAGCAAGGCGCCGAAGGCGAGGAATGGCCAGAGGCTTTGGGCCGGGGACGCACGCACAGGCGCGATACTTTCGTCAGATGGTCGCAGGGCATGATGCGGTGCCCTCCGCCCAGCGGCAAGCCGCGTCAATCAGCGGTTTGGGATGCGGTTTTCGCGGCCCCGGCGCCGGCCAGCAGCAGCTCCAGCGCCAGGCGCAGGGCCTGGGCCCGGACTGCGCTGCGGTCGCCGGCGAAAATCCGCTGTTCGGTGCGGGTGACGATGCCCTGGACGGCAAGGCCGAAATGCACCAGCCCGACCGGCTTGCCCGGGGTGGCGCCGCCGGGACCGGCGATGCCGGTGACGGCGACGGCGAGGCCGACGCCGGCCCGGATGCGGGCGCCCTGTGCCATGGCCGCCGCGACCTCGGCGCTGACCGCGCCCTTGTCGGCGATCAGCGCCTTCGGCACACCCAGCAACTCGGCCTTCGCCGCGTTGGAATAGGTGACGAAGCCGCGCTCGACCACGTCGGAGGAGCCGGCGATCGCGGTTAGCGCCGCGGCGACCAGCCCGCCGGTGCAGCTTTCCGCCGTGGCCACGGTCAGCCCCCGGGCGCGGCAGGCCGCCAGTACCTGTTCGGCCAGGACGAGATCGGCATCGTCGATCATAGCAACCCTCCTGCCGCGGCCGCCGCACAGACCAGGGCGGCGATCACCCCGGCGGCGATATCATCCAGCATCACGCCCCAGCCGCCCGGGATTTCGCGGTCGAGCCAGGAGATCGGCCAGGGCTTGGCGATGTCGAGCAGCCGGAACAGTGCGAAGGCGAGGGGGTAGGCCCAGGGCAGGCCCGCGACCGGCGCGAGCGCGAGCAGCTGGCCGGCGACCTCGTCGATCACAATCGCGCTCGAATCCGGCTCGCCGCCGCGGCAGACCCGGCCGGCGGCCCAGACCCCGACCAGGCCGATGCCGATGCCGGCCGCCGCCACCAGGAGCGGGCCGCCCAGCAGCCACAGCAGCCAGGCGAGGGGGAGGGCGGCCAGTGACCCCCAGGTGCCGGAGGCGATACGGATCAACCCGATGCCGCCCACGGTCGCCAGCAACGTCGAAGGCTGCCAGAACCGGCAGCCGGGCGGCAGCGGGCGGAACGGCATCAGCGTTCGATGCGGACGTTCGCCGCGGCCTGGGCCGCGATGCCCTCTTCACGGCCGGTGAATCCCAGCCGCTCGGTGGTGGTCGCCTTGACGCTGACCCGCTCGGCGTCGATCTCCAGGATCTCGGCGATGCGCGCCACCATTGCCGTGCGGTTTGGGCCGATCTTCGGCCGTTCGCACATCAAGGTGACGTCGACGTTCAGGATGGTGCCGCGCGCCCGCACCAGGCTGGCGGCATGGGCCAGGAAGGCGGCCGAATCCGCGCCGCGCCAGCGTTCGTCCGACGGCGGGAAATGCTGGCCGATGTCGCCGGCGCCGATGGCGCCCAGCAGTGCGTCGGTCAGGGCGTGCAGCCCGACATCGGCGTCGGAATGGCCTTCCAGCTTGAAGGCATGGGGGATGCGCACGCCGCACAGGATGACGGCGTCGCCCGGGATCAGGCGATGCACGTCGAAGCCCGTGCCGGTGCGGATGTCGGCACCGCCGAGCAGTCGTTCCGCGCGGGTCAGGTCCGCCTCCGTGGTGATCTTGAAGTTGTCGACATGGCCGTGGACGATGCGGACGGCATGGCCCTGGCGCTCCGCCACCGCGGCATCGTCGGTCAGGCCTTCGCCGGCAACGGCACGGTGGGCGGCCAGCAGGGCCGGGAAGCGGAAGCCCTGCGGCGTCTGCGCCTGCCACAGCCCGGTGCGGTCCACCGTTCCGGCCGCGATGCCGTCCTCTTCCCGCTTGATGGTGTCGACCACCGGCACGGCGGCGACGGCCGCATCGGCGGTTTCGAGGATGTCGAGCACCCGGTCGATCGTGTCCTGGTCGACCAGCGGCCGCGCCGCATCATGTACCAGCACTCGGTCGGGGGCCTGGCCCTCCAGCCATTCCAGCGCCGCAAGGACGCTGTCCGGCCGGGTGGCGCCGCCGATCACTGGATCGGGCAGGCCGAGGCCGGCGGCGGCGGCATCGTAGAGCGACCGGTGCTCGTCGCGGATCACCACGACGATGGTGTCGAAGCGGCCGCTGGCGCGGAATGCCTCGATCGACCGGCGCAGCACGGAGCTGCCGGCCAGCGGGCGGTATTGCTTGGGGAGCGAGCCGCCGAAGCGTTCGCCGGTTCCGGCGGCAACGATGACGGCGGCGCAGCGTGTCATGACGGGATCGAGCCTCAGCCTGTCCAAATGCAGATCGGTCCGGAAGCCTGGTAAGGCTCCGGTCCGGTCCGCCAGCGAGGCCGCACGATAGGGCGCGGCCCCGGCAGAGACAAGCACCCGTCCTGCGTTACTGCGGGATCAATTCGACGCGGCGGTTCTTGGCCCGCCCATCATCGCTGGTGTTCGGCGCGATCGGGGCCAGCGGGCCGACGCCGGCCGCGTTCAGCCGGCTGGCCGAGACGCCGTACTGCTTCACCAGCGCATTCACCACGGCCGCAGCACGGGCCCGCGACAGCGCCATGTTGGCATCCATGCCACCGACATTGTCGGTGTGGCCGACGACGTGGATCTTCATCGCCGGATCATCCTTCAGGAACTGCGCCACCTGGTCGAGC
Source organism: Inquilinus sp. (assembly GCF_057815775.1). Taxonomy (NCBI): domain Bacteria; kingdom Pseudomonadati; phylum Pseudomonadota; class Alphaproteobacteria; order Rhodospirillales; family Rhodospirillaceae; genus Inquilinus; species Inquilinus sp. The sequence goes on along the minus strand of NZ_JBYRFX010000041.1, from coordinate 2,756 downwards.
GACGGCTTCGATTCCGGCTTCAGATCGGTCTTGGCGGTGTCGAAATAGATGCCGTAGATCGCGATGTGGCCCTGCGCGGCCAGGCCCTTCTCGATGTCGCTGGCCGACACCGTGACCATCTTGTCCTGCAGCGAGCCGGATTCGATCACGTCGAGCTGGACGATGACCTGGCCCTTCTGAACCTCGACACGAGGGGCGTAGCCGTCCTCGTATTCGGTGACGTAGAGGGCGATGTCCACCGTTGCGCCATCCTTCGACAGCTCCGCGGTCACGATATGCGCGGCGTCGGGGCTGTAGTCGAACAGCTGCGTCTCGATGCCGCCGAAGATCGCGCCCTGCTGCTTGCCGATCGCGGCACCGTCGGCCTTGTACAGCACCTGGAAGCCCTTGGCGGCCAGGTCGTTCATGTAGTTCTCGAACACGTCGGCGGAGGAGACGCCGACCGGCGCGGTGTAGCTGATGCGGGTCAGCGCGCCGCTGACCTCCTTGGAGGCGGTGAGGATGGCCTTGCCCGTGGCGGCGTCGAAGTCGTCGGCGGGGCCGAGCGGCAGGGTGTAGTGGGCGAATTTCTGGGTGCTGTAAGACACGATCGACGATCCGTCGAAGCGCTTAAGGCCGGCATAGTCCTTCGCCCCCTTGATGTCGGCAGCCAAGGCCGGCGCCAGCGCCGCGGCCAACAGACCGACCGCCAGGACAGCGATGCGCCCGGCCTTTCCGATCATCGAACTCATAGGATTCTGCTCCATCCTGATCCGCCGTCCCGCAGGTCCGGCGGTCGTTATGATACTGTTTCGTCCATCCGTGGGGCCGGACAGAACCTAGCCGATCGGGTCGATCCGACGGCCGCCTCTCATATAAAGAGGCGCGACAGGAACTTCTTCCCCCTCAGAATCGGGGGTCGGACGGCAATCTTGCTCAATGGTTAGGCAAAAGTTTCATTGGACAAATTTTAGGCGATAGGGTGATCTGCCCTTTGATCAGACAATACGCCGCCATGCCGAGCCTCAGACCGATCCCGACGATCATCCCGGTGCAGCCGGATCCCTTCGCCCTGCTGGCGTCGCTGCCGGTGGCCGTTCTGGCCGTCGGGCGCGACCGGGTGATCCGCTTCGTCAACCTGGCGGCGCAGCAGCTGCTCGATGCCAGCGAATCCGCTTTGCTGGGGCAGGAGCTGACCGGCATCGTGCCGGGCGACAGCCCGCTGTTCACGCTGATCGACCAGGCGATCCACCAGGATCGCAGCGTCGCCGATTACGGCATGCTGCTGGAAAGCCCGCGCATCGGCCGCCGCACCTTCTCGGTGACGGTGGCGCCGCTGGTCGACCCGCCGGACCTTGCCGTCGTCAGCCTGTTCGAGGAATCGGTGGCGCGGCGGATCGACACCCAGTTGAACCGCCGCCACGCCGCCCGGTCGATGACCGCCATGGCCGCGATGCTGGCGCATGAGATCAAGAACCCGCTTTCGGGCATCCGCGGCGCCGCCCAGCTGCTGGAGCAGACGGTGGGAGACGAGGACCGGGCCCTGACCCAGCTGATCTGCGAGGAGACCGACCGTATCGTCCGGCTGGTCGACCGCATGGACGCCTTTTCCGACCCCAGCACGCTCGACCGCGAGGCGGTCAACATCCATGAGGTGCTGGAGCGGGTGCGCCGGGTGGCGCAGACTGGCTTCGGCCGCCATGTCCGCTTCGTCGAGCGCTACGACCCGTCGTTGCCGCCGGTGTCGGGGCAGTTCGACCAACTGGTCCAGGTGTTCCTGAACCTGATCAAGAACGCGGTCGAGGCGGTCACCGACGACGGCGAGATCGTCATCACCACCGCCTATCAGCGCGGCGTGGCGATCGCCGTGCCGGGCAGCAGCCAGCGCCTCAACCTGCCGCTGACCGTGGCGATCCAGGACAATGGCGACGGCATCCCGGACGATCTCAAGGAACACCTGTTCGACCCCTTCGTGACCACCAAGGCGGAAGGCTCCGGCCTCGGCCTGGCGCTGGTCGCCAAGATCATCGGCGACCATGGCGGCCTGATCGGCTTCGAGAGCGAGCCGCGCCGCACGGTGTTCCGCATTTCCCTGCCGATTCACACCGGGCCGGTGACACCCGATCCGGTCCTGAATCACGATCGCGACGACGGACACACAGCATGACCAGCGGAACCATTCTGGTCGCGGATGACGACCGTGCCATCCGCACCGTCCTGACCCAGGCGCTGTCGCGGCTGGGCCATGAGGTGCGCAGCACCGGCACTGCCTCGACCCTGTACAAATGGATCCAGGACGGGGTCGGCGACCTTGTCATCACCGATGTGATGATGCCCGACGAGAACGGGCTCGACCTGCTGCCGCGGATCAAGAAGCTGCGGCCGGAGCTGCGCGTCATCGTCATGAGCGCGCAGAACACCCTGCTGACCGCGGTCAAGGCGACCGAACGCGGCGCCTTTGAATACCTGCCCAAGCCCTTCGACCTGAAGGAGCTGGTCAATGTGGTCGAGCGCGGCCTGACCCTGCCGCGCCAGGGTGCGGTGGCGGCGCCGGGCGCCGACGACGGCGAGGAGGCGATGCCGCTGATCGGGCGGTCGCCGGCGATGCAGGAAATCTACCGGATCATGGCCCGGCTGATGGCCACCGACCTGACGGTCATGATCACCGGCGAGAGCGGCACCGGCAAGGAGTTGGTGGCCCGGGCGCTGCATGATTACGGCCGCCGCCGCTCCGGCCCCTTCGTCGCCATCAACATGGCGGCGATCCCGCGCGACCT
>NZ_JBYRFX010000040.1:0-6918 GCF_057815775.1 Inquilinus sp. | reverse complement strand
GCCTCGCCAGCTTCAACGGCACGGTGCAGACCGTGACGCGGACGCCGCATGATCTGCATGCCGACAGCCAGGATGCCTATTTCCTGATGATCAACGATGGGCCCGACACGGTCGGCGGCCTGCATGTCGGGCGCGAGCTGGCGCTGGCGCCGGGGGCTGCGGCGCTGATGTCGGCCCAGGAATGCGGGTCGATCACCGGCGGGCCGGCGCCAAGGGGCGGGCATGTCTGGCGCAACCTGATCGTGCCGGGCGAACTGATGCGCGGCATGGTCGGCGGTGTCGATGACCTGCTCGCCACCAGCCGGTCCGGCGCGTCGCTGGCCTTCCTGCGCAGCTATCTGACGCTGCTGAACGACACGCCGCCCAGCGGCGATCCCGGCCTGGCCGACCATATCTCGGCGACGCTGATGGACCTCCTCACACTCGTCCTCGGCGGGCCAGGAGAGGCGGCACAGCAGGCTGCGTCGCGGGGCCTGCGCGCGGCACGGATCGATGCAATCCTCGCCGGCATCCGCGATGGCTACACCGATCCCGGCTTCACCGTGAAGGCGTTGGCCCGCCAGCTCGGCCTCTCCGTCCGCTACATCCACGACCTGCTGCATGAGACCGGGACGGGCTTTGCCGAACGCGTGCTGGAACTGCGCCTGCAGCGCAGCGCGCTCCTGCTGGGCGACCGGCGGTCCGACGGCCTGCGCATCGGCGACCTCGCGCTGGCGGTCGGCTTCAGCGACGTGTCCTATTTCAACCGCTGCTTCCGCCGCCGCTTCGGCTGCACCCCGACCGCCATGCGGTGACCGGCGGGCGCGGACTGCACCGCGAGTCAATTCCGGTGCCGCCCCGTCCAAGACACGCCGCCGCCCACCATGCGATCAACAGGCCAACGCCGCCGGATCATCGGCGGTGCCGACGCGTGATGCGCTCTCGACCGCCAGAGGCCCTGGTGGTCGAGAGCGCAGCGCGCCGGCAGTTCTTTCGGCAGCATCGATTTCAGGAATGGGGAATTTCATGTCGACCATCAACGGCGACGCCGGCAACAACACGCTTTCGGGCACTGCGGCGGGCGATACAATCACCGGCCTTGCCGGCAACGACTATCTGTTTGGCGCCGACGGCAACGATATCCTCAATGGCGGTGACGGCAACGACCTGCTGCAGGGCGATGCCGGGGCGGACACGCTGAATGGGGGCGCCGGCATCGACGTCGCCTCCTACGACACCACCACCGATTTCGGCGTGATCATCACGATCGGCGGCGGGGCAGGCTCGGGCGGCGCCGCCGGCGACGTGATCGGCCTCGATGTCGAAAACATCCATGGCACGAGCCTCGGCGACACGCTGACCGGATCGGCGGCGGCCAATCATCTGGCCGGCGTCGGCGGTGATGATGTCCTCTCCGGCATGGCCGGCAATGACAACCTGGAAGGTGAGGCTGGCAATGATGTCCTGCAGGGCGGGGCCGGGGCGGACACCCTGTCCGGCGGTGCCGGCATCGACACGATCAACTACAGCGGCGTCGGCGTGACCATCAACCTGACGACCCTGACGGCGTCGGGCGGCGAGGCCCAGGGCGACGTGATCGGCACCGATATCGAGAACGTCCAGGGCACCAACAGTGCCGACAGCCTGACCGGTTCGGCTGTTGCCAACCTCCTCGCCGGCTTCGATGGCGACGATACTCTCAAAGGCCTGGCCGGCGACGACACGCTCAGCGGCGGCAACGGCAATGATTTCCTGGAGGGCGGGGCCGGGGCGGACACGCTGAACGGCGGCTTCGGTGTCGACACGATCGACTACAACGGCGCGGCCGGGGTCAGCGTGACGATCGGTGGCACCGGCTTGGGGGGCGATGCCCAGGGCGACGTCATCGGCGCCGACATCGAGAACATCCGGGGCACGGAGGGATTCGGCGACGCGCTGACCGGCTCGGACGCGGCCAATGCGCTGTCCGGCTTCGGCGGCAATGATCATCTCTTCGGCCTGGCCGGTGACGACGTGCTGAACGGCGGCACCGGCGATGATTTCCTCGGGGGCGGGGCCGGCGCGGATGTCCTGACCGGCGGCGTCGGTATCGACACGATCGACTACAACGGCACGGCGGGCGTGATCGCGATCATCGGTGGGGCCGGGTCGGGCGGCGACGCCGAGGGCGACACGATCGGTGCCGACATCGAGAACATCCAGGGCACGGTCGGCTTCGGTGATGCCCTGACCGGATCGGCGGCGGACAATGTGCTGCGCGGCTATGGCGGCGACGACCATCTCTATGGCCTGGCCGGCAACGACACGCTTGCCGGCGGGGATGGCGCCGACTTCCTGCAGGGCGGCGCCGGGGCGGACACGCTGAGCGGTGGCGCCGGCATCGACACTATCGACTACAACGGCACGGTCGGGGTCTCGGTGAACCTGGCGGTGCTGCTGGCCATGGGCGGTGAGGCCCAGGGCGATGTGATCGGGACGGACATCGAGAATATCCAGGGCACGAATTTCGACGACAGCCTGACCGGGGCCGGCACCGACAATGCCCTCTCCGGCTTCGGCGGCAACGATAGTCTTTCCGGCATGGACGGCATCGACACGCTGAACGGCGGCGTCGGCAACGACGTGCTGCGTGGTGGGGCCGGGGCCGATGTGCTGATCGGCGACACCGGGTCCGATGCCGCGATGTACACCGAGGGCACCGTCGGCGTGACCATTGACCTCGCCGCCGGCACCGGCCTTGGCGGCAACGCCCAGGGCGACACCCTGAGTGGCATCGAGACTGTCTATGGCAGCCAGGGCGATGATGCCCTCGCCGGCAACGACGTCAACAACGGGCTGTCGGGCGGCACCGGTGACGACACGCTGAACGGCGGGGCCGGGACCGATACGCTGGTCGGTGGGGTCGGCGATGACGTGCTTCGCGGCGGCACCGGGGCCGATATCCTGCAGGGCGGCGACGGCTTCGACACGGCGATGTACAACGAGGGCTCCGTCGGCGTGACGGTGAATCTCGCCCTCGGCACCGGCCTCGGCGGCAATGCGCAGGGCGATACCCTGGCCGATATCGAGGGGGTGTATGGCAGCAGCGGCGCGGACTATTTGACCGGCAGCGCCGGCGCGAACACTCTGGTCGGCGGTGCCGGCAACGACGTGCTGCGGGGTGGCGTTGGCCAGGACAGCCTGACCGGCGGCACGGGTGCGGACCATTTCGTGTTCACCGCGCCCGGCGACAGCACAGTGGCGGCGGCTGACCGGATCAACGACTTCAGCCATGCCCAGGGTGACCGCATCGACCTGACGCAGATCGACGCGAACACGGGCGTGGTCAACGACCAGGCCTTCAGCTTCATCGGCTCGGCGGCCTTCGGCCATCATGCGGGCGAGCTGCGCGCCGTTGTCACCGGCAGCCAGACGTCGATCAGCGGCGATGTGAATGGCGACGGCGCCGCCGATTTCGTCATCGCGCTGACCGGGGCGATCACGTTGCAGGCTGCCGACTTCATGCTGTAGCCACGGCCGGCCCTGCGTCCGGAGCGGGTTGCAACAACCCGCTCCGGGGTCACGAAGCGCGCAGCTGTCCGGCCAGCGGCGCTTCGTCCGCCAGCCGGGCCAGTTCCTCGGCCACGGTGGCGATGGCCCGGTCGATCTGCCCGCGATCATGCTCGGCGGTGATGAAGCAGCGCAGCCGGGCGGATTTCTCCGGCACCGCCGGATGCACGATCGGCGACACGTTGATGCCGCACTCCAGCAGCCGGTTCGACAGCCGCACCGCCTTCAACGAATCCCCCGTGATGATCGAGATGATGGCGTGGCCCTCGGCCAGGCCGGTGTCCAGGCCGGCGGCCCGGGCGCGTTCCAGGAAATGCCGGGAATTGGCCTGCAGCCGGGCGACCCGGCCCTCCGCATCGTCCATCACCAGCTCCAGCGCCGTCAGCGCCGCCATGGCCATCGGCGCCGGCAGGCCGACGCTGTACACGAAGCCCGACGCCATCAGCTTGAGATAATCGACCAGGGTCCGCGATCCGGCGATGTAGCCGCCGCAGGACGCCAGGGTCTTGGACAGCGTGCCCATCCACAGATCGACTTGCCGGGGATCGACGCCGCTGGCTTCGGCGATGCCGCGCCCGGTCGGGCCCAGCACGCCCAGCCCATGCGCCTCATCGACCATCAGCCAGGCGCCGAAGCGCTGCTTGATCGCCACCAGCCGCGGCAGGTCGATGGTGTCGCCATCCATCGAATACAGGCTCTCGACCACGATCAGCACGCGCTTGAATCGGTCGCGCTCGGCCGCCAGCAAATCCTCCAGCGCGTCGAGGTCGTTGTGCGGGAAGGACCGGCGCTGCGCCCCGGACAGCTGGGTGCCGGTGATGACGCTGCTGTGGATCAGCGCATCGTGCAGCACCAGGTCGGCCGGCCCCATGATCTGGCCGATGGTGGCGACGTTGGTGGCATGGCCGCTGACGAAGGTCACGGAATCCTCGACCCCGTGGAATTCCGCCAGCCGCTGCTCCAGCGCGGCGTGGAACGGCCGTTCGCCCGCCACCAGCCGGCTGGCCGAGACCGAGGTGCCGAAGGCGTCGATCGCCGCCTTGGCCGCGGCGGTGACGGCAGGGTGGCCGTTCAGGCCGAGATAATCGTAGGAGGCGAAATTGATCATCTCCCGCCCGGCGATGCGGGTGTCCGCCCCGGCGCGCCGCTCATGCGTCCGGAAGAACGGACTGGCGATGCCCAGCACGTCGCCCACCGCGCGCTGCATCCGCAGCGCCTCGTAGCCTGGCAGCGTCTCGAAATTGACGTCGTAGGACGGGGAAGCCGGTGCGGCGGCGGCCGGCACGGCCACCGGCGCCGCAACCTTGCCGCGGACGTCGCTGAGCAGCGAGCGCAGGGCGGCGTCGGACAGGCGGCCCCGGCTCATCCGAGCACTCGCCGCGTCGTCTTCGCCCGGTCGCGCACCGCTTCGCGCATCAGCACCGCATTCTCCGCGTCCAGATCCATCTCGACATGCTTGGCCAGCAACTGCACCTCGGTGCCGGCCGCGGCCTCTTGCGGCCCCGCCGCCGGCGTGACACCGCCGCGCAGCCGGGCGACGACGCGGCCGCCCAGCTCGTTCAGGCTCAGGCCGGCGCCGACCGACAGGAATGGCAGGTCGATGCCGTAGCGGCCCTGCATCGCGGCGTCCAGCTCCAGCCCCATCAGCGAATCCATCCCCAGCTCGGCGAAGGGACGGTCGGGGTCGATCTCGGCTGCCGGCATGCGCAGGATGCGGCCGATCTCGGCCAGCATGGTCGCGGTCACGACCTGCAGCGCCTCCGCGTCGCTGCGCCCGGCGATCATCGCCGCCAGGTCGACCTCGGACTCCGCCGCCTCGGCCCGCCGGCTGTCGGCCACCGGCGCCAGGCGCGGCGTGGCCAGGATCGGCAGCTCGCGGGTCGCGGCCTGCCAGTCGATCCGGGCGCAGGCGACGACCGCATCCTCCGGCGTGCCGTCCGGCCGGGCCAGCAGCCGGCCGAGATGGTCCAGCGCCTCGGCGGCCTTCAGTGACGACCGGCCGATCCGGCGCTTCAGGGCGTCGCCCATCGCCGTGTCGCGCGCCAGCACGCCGGCATCGGCGATCGCGCCCCAGCACACCGCCAGGGCCGGCAGGCCCTGCGCCCGCCGGGTCCGCGCCAGCTCCTCGAGATAGGCGTTGGCGGCGACGTAATTGGCCTGGCCAGGATTGCCGATCAGCGTGGTGGCGGAGGAGAACAGCACGAAATAGTCCGGCGTGCGGGTGCGGCTGACCAGGTCGAGATGGATCGCGCCGGTGATCTTCGGCGCCAACACCCGTTCGATCCGCGCGGTGTCGAGGTCCCGCACAAGCCCGTCATCCAGCACCATGGCGGCGTGGATGATGCCGCGCAGCGCGCCGTGCCGGCGCTCCAGCGCGGCCAGCAGCTTTTCGCAGGCCGGCCGGTCGGTGACGTCCAGCCGTTCCGCCACCAGGGTGACGCCGCGTGCGGCCAGCTGGTCCGCCCGGGCCCGCTCCGCCGGGGCCAGCACGCCGCGGCGCGAGGCGACGACAATGGTCCTGGCGCCGCGATCCGCCAGCCAGAGCGCCGCTTCGAAGCCGAAGCCGCCGGTGCCGCCGGTGACCAGGTGGAACCCGGTCGCCTGTGCCAGGAACGGCGCCTCGGCCACGGCCGGCACCGGGGTCTCGCGCGGCGGCGTGATCACGATCTTGCCGACATGGCCGGCGCCCTGCATCAACCGGAACGCATCCTCGACCTGCTCCGCCGCGAAGACGCGATAGGGCAGGGCGGTCAGCCGCCCCTGGCCGAATAGCCGGTCCAGGTCGCGCAGCAGCCGCCCGGTCAGGGCGGATTGCGCGTTCAGCAGCTGGTCGGCATCGACCCCGAAATAGGAGACGTTGCGAGCGAAGGCGCGCAGGCCCACCGCGGTGTCGGCGACGAAATCGCGCTTGCCCAGCTCGATAAACCGGCCGAAGGGCTTCAGCGCCCGCAGGCTGCGCCGCATGGCGTCGCCGGACAGTGAATTCAACACGACGTCGACGCCGCCCAGCCGCCAGCGGATCTCGTCGGCGAAGGCCAGCGACCGCGAATCCAGCACCAGATCGGCGCCCAGCAGCTGGGCCAAGGCGCGCTTGTCGTCATTGCCGGCGGTGGCGACGACGGTGGCGCCGCGCAGCTTGGCGATCTGCAGCGCCGCCAGCCCGACGCCGCCGGCCGCGCCATGGATCAGCACGCTTTCGCCGCGGCCCAGCCGGGCCTGATGCACCAGGGCGTACCAGGCGGTGATGAAGGCGACCGGCATGGTCGCGGCGGCGGCGAGGTCGATACCATCAGGCACCCGCATCACCACCTGGGCCGGCACCGTGACATGGCTGGCGAAGGCGGCCGGGGCGAAGGCCATGACCCGGTCGCCCTCCCGCAGCGTGCCGAC
>NZ_JBYRFX010000039.1:0-11014 GCF_057815775.1 Inquilinus sp. | reverse complement strand
TCCGGAGGCTGTTCGAGCAGCCGTTGTAAGGATGGCAACGCCAGCACGGGATTTCTGACGATGTCGTCGGAGCGGTGACGCTGAGGTGTCGACGGGATGGGATCCATAGTGGAGATCCTTGAATGAGAGGATGGGAAAATGGGCGGTCAGCGCTCACCGGCGAAGTAGCCGGGTCGTCCGGCGATTTCGGCCGCGGCAAACGGGACAAACCCGACATCACCGTCATGGATGGGATGTATCGCTGGATTGCCCGGCTCTGCGAGTTCAGGACGCGTCTTCGGACATCCCGATATGTGAGCGAGTCGCTCGGACGGCATCGAGGAACTCAGTGCCTATGGCGAGAGCACGCTGAAGTTTGTCTCCCTCCATGTCGCCACCGTGGACGGTCGCGTACATCGTGTTCAGGGCGGCGTCGAGGTCGCCATTCGTCTTGGGCAGGCCTCCATTTTCGCGATTCCAGTCGAGCACCTGGCGTAGGGAGAGCGCCTCGCCTTCCATTCCTCGAGCTCTCGCCAAGTCCACTACGGCGCGCTCGATATCGATCCGCATCTGGACGACCTCCCATTGCGGAAACTCCCGCTCGAGATCCTTGGGCGTGGGAAGTGCGGCTTCGAGTTGCGGAGGCAGGGACACTCGGTACTCGGCCACGCCCATAGGTTTCGACGCGTCTCGGAGCGCGTACTCAACGACAATTGAGTTCTTTCCCTTGCAGAGGATCATCCCGATGCTCGGAGCATCTGCTGGATGTCTGAGCAGATCATCGACCGCGGAGAGATAGAAGTTCATCTTTCCGGCGAACTCGGGCTTAAAGTCTTCGACCTTCAGTTCAATGACGACGAAACACCGCAGGGCTAGGTGGTAGAATAGGAGGTCAAGGTAGTAGTCCTGACCGCCAACCTTCAGCTGGTACTGGCTGCCGACAAAGGCGAACCCCTTTCCCAGCTCTAGGATCATCTGGCGAACATGCTCGATCAGGCTGCGCTCGAGGTCGCGCTCGGAGATGTCCGTACCGAGACCCAGGAAATCGAAGGTGTATGGGTCCTTGATGAGCTGCTGGGCGAGATCCGATTGCGGCTTCGGGAGGGTCCGCTCGAAGTTGGTGATGGCCTTGCCTTGACGGTGGACCAGGCCGCTCTCAATCTGGTGCTCGAGCACAGCCCGGCTCCAGCCTTGCTCGATCGCCTGGCGGGCGTACCAGATTCGCTCCTCGGGGTCCTGAAGTGCCTCGAGGAGGCGGAGGTTATGGCCCCAGGGCAATTGTGCAACGAGCTGTTGCACAATCTCGGGATTGGGGTAGGCCTCGGCGAAAGCCCGCATATATTTGAGATTCCGGGCCGACAAGCCCTGCATTTCGGGAAAGTCGCGTCGGAGGTCCTCGGACAGCCGATCGATGACCCGGGCTCCCCACCCTTCCGCCGTCTGCCTGGCCAAGATCTCGCGTCCGATGGACCAGTAGAGCAACACCAGGCTTTGGTTGACGGCCGTGGCCGTGCGAAGGCGCGCGGTCCGGATCCGCTCCTTCAGCTCGCGCAACAGGGACGCGTAATCGTAGCCTGCAGGGATCGAATTTGATGGGCTCATGAGCCAAGGATAGCAGGCTGCCCAGGCCTATGGCAGCGCTCTACGAGCTCGGCCGACGCCCGATAGGAAGGCCCCGGAACGAGGCCGGGGCCGATGTTGAGCGGACGACGTCAGACGGCGGCGATATCGATAGGCCGGACTCCGACACGCTTGGAGAGCAGCGACACCCGATAGGACTTGGCGCAGGCCTGCGCCAGGCAACCCCCAAGGTTCCAACCATCGGCGTGTCCGACAATCTTGCCACGCTCCCGGCCCAGCTTGAGGGCGAGACGCGCGACCTCCATGGTGATCACCATATCCTTGGCGCCGATGGCGGTGATGAATTCGGCAACCGCGGCCTCGGCCTGGCTGATCCTCTCCGGCATAACCACGCTGCCGGCCGGCGACTTCACCCGAGCCAGACCGACGACGGCCTCAACCACGGATAGCGGCGAGACATAGATTTTTCCGCCAGCAGCAGCCAAGCGCGCCATGAGGGACACCCCGTCGCGCTGCCGGGCCAGAATGGCGATGATCGCGGAGCCGTCCAGCAACATCATCGATCCTCCCAGAGCCGATCGCTGAACACCTTTTCGTCAAAGGCGGGATCCGTCGGTCCCATTGCGTCTGCGAGCGAAAGGGCCTTGTCCAGGCGCGCGACCATGGGCGGACTTTCTCCGACGCGCTCCAATTCGTGGCTAAGAGCCATCCGAACAGCTTCGGTGACGGTCTTGGCGCCGGAGGCCTCCTTGAGGCGCTCGGCCAACTGCCGGACATCATCATCTCGGACATACAGAGACATCGGATATTCCTCCTCGAATATTCGTATATCTAAAATTGCATATCCCGGCTGCGGCAGTGTGCCCCGAGCCCGGATAGCCCACAGGGAAACGGCCGGAGGGGCATTCCCTTGGCTTGGGCCGAACATGCCCCTCCGGCCTCTCGGCGCCGGGCGCCTCGATCCCTGTGGACAATCCTGCATCCAGCCTGGCCCCGGTCCGCCGAGCGAGGTGGGCGGCCGGAGACCGGCCGCCCTGCCCATGCCCCTCAACTGGCCTGGTAGCGCCTCCACACGAGCTGGAAGCGGTTCGGATCGGCATCGGTGGGGAACAGGGTCGCGTTGATCGGACCGGAGAGGGACGGGTCGTCTAGCGTGACGCTGTAAAACACCATCGCGTTGTTCCTGGACTGGCGCTTCCAGGCTGCCCCGACTTGGACGTCCGTGGCGAAGATGATGAAGTCGGGGGCGTCCCGGCTGTCGCTCGAGCCGTCGGCTGGGACGATCCGGACGGATTGGCGGAATTCCAGGGTCTTGACCGATCCCTCGAAGGTTTCGCCGGTGCGGGTAAAGTTTCCGATCTGAGCCATTTGAATTCTCCTTGGTTTCTGTGGTCTGCGCTTCGGTTGCGCATGCAACCGAAGGTGCCCAGGCGGCGAGCCAAGGAAGGGAATTGGCGCATCTTCAGGGGTCGGCCGGGTGGCGGGGCTCTGCCCCGAGGCCGCAGCCGCCCCGGACCCACGCGCAGGGCCGCAGGCCCGAGCATGGGGAGGACGGCGAGGACCGGTCATCCGACCGACAAGACGGCGCGTGCGCCGGCGCCTGCCCCTGGCGCCAAGGGAAACCTAGGTTTCCCAGCTGGCCGCGGAGCGGCCTGGCTCGCCCGTCCCGCGGGCGAGCTGATGAGTGAGCGGCGGTCAGCCGCCAGTGACGAGTGACAAGCGCCGTGCTCATGGAGAGTGCGGACGGCGAAAGTGAACCAGGATTCCCGTGGACTGGGCCGGGAGAGGGCGACGACGGGATGACCTGCGGCGCCCAGGGCTGATGGCCCTGGCGATGTGGCGGGAATAGACTGAAACGACGTGCCAGTAGGCGGCCATCGGTGCCTTGCGCGAGTGCCAGGACGCTTCGGCACGGGTGCCGGCGTCAAACGCGAGTTCGCGGAGCAGGGCTTCTAGCACCGCGCGGACCTCCGGAGGCTGTTCGAGCAGCCGTTGTAAGGATGGCAACGCCAGCACGGGATTTCTGACGATGTCGTCGGAGCGGTGACGCTGAGGTGTCGACGGGATGGGATCCATGGTGGAGATCCTTGAATGAGAGGATGGGAAAAAGGCGGTCAGCGCTCACCGGCGAAGTAGCCGGGTCGCCCGGCGATTTCGGCCGCGGTGAGGATGTCGGCGAAGAGGGGCAGGCGCTTCTCCAGGCGGCGCCGGAGATTACGGCGGCGTGCCGCCGCCCTCGCCTCCTGGCTCCACCGCCGCATCGGCTTCGCGTCGAGGAAGTCGATCGTGATGGCGTAGCCGCCGCGCCATGCCGGATTGTCCGGGCTGAGTGAGGCGCCAGTGATGGCGACCAGGCGGCCGTTGGGTGCGAGCCTGGCTAGGGCGGAGGTGACATGGCGCAAGGCGACGTCGGAAATCCTACCGTCGCCATGGGCGAGCGCCGAGAAGGGCGGGTTCATGAGCACAACTGACGGGACGGCGAGAGGATCCAGGCGATCGTGGATTTGGATCGCGTCGTGACGGGTGACGGTGCCGGCGAACAAGCTGGCCAGGATCCCGGCGCGGGTCTCGGCGTACTCATTGAGAATGAGGCCAGAGCCGGCCATCTCGGCCAGGATGGCCAGCAGGCCGGTGCCGGCGGACGGCTCCAGCACCAGATCCTGCGGCGTGAGGGCGGCAGTGGTGGCCGCGGCCAGGCCGAGCCCGATCGGCGTGCTGAATTGCTGCAGGTCATGGCTCTCCTGCGAGCGCCGGGTGTGGGTCGGCAGCAGGCCGGCCACGCGGTCGAGGAGCTGCAGCATCGCCGCCGGCGTCGGGGCACGACGCCGAAGGGCGGGTGCGAACTTCCGGAGGAAGAGGACGGTGGCCGCTTCGCAAGCCTCATAAGCCAGCTTCCAGCTCCAGGCGCCCGTGGCGTCGGAGGCGCCGAAGGCGGCCTCCATGGCACTGCGAAGCGCGGTGGCATCGATTCGGCGCCCGGCTTCCAGATGCGGTTGAAGATGGCGCGCTGCGATGACGATCGCAGCGGCGGCGGCGACCGGGGCGGTGGTAGCGACGGGAGTGACGACGGCGGGGACCATTGTGGGCTCCTGAAAAGAGAAAGCACGGCGCTGGGCCGGGCTGGGTGTCATCGGAAGGTCGCGGAGCGGATCAGGCGGCTTGGGCGGTCGCCGCGGCCGGCGCCTGTAAAGCGTGCAGGAAGTCGGCCGCTCGGCTCGCGAGGCTGGCGGCCTGGAAGATGGCGCGTTTGTCCTCTTTCAGGACCTTGAGCCAATGATCGAGGTATGCGGCGTGATCCTCGCGCGGCGTCGCCTCGATCCCGAGATCCGCGCAGAGGAAGGCTGAGCCGAGCTCGGCAACCAGCTCCTCGCGGGCATAGACGGAATCCCCGAAGCGTTCACCGAATGTGCGGTCGCAGCGATGCTTGGCGCCGGCCCAGTGGACCAGCTCGTGCAGCAGCACCCCAAAGAACCGCTCGACTGAACTGAACGCAGTGCGGGGCGGCATGGCGATGAGGTCGGGACCGGGGGCGTAATACGCCCGGTCGCCGCCGAGGGCGAGGACGGCGCCGGTGCTGGTGACGAACGCTTCGGCTGCGCGGATGCGGTCCGGCTCAGCCGTCGGCGCCGGAATAGCGGCAAGCTCCGCCGGCAGGCTGTCACACTGCTCGACGTTGAACACCGTGTAGGCCTTGAGGAAGGGGATCTGCGTCTCGACGGCGTCACCGGTGGCCTGATCCTCGGCCATCCGATTGAAGGTTGAGGCATAGACGACGGTGGTGCCGCGCTCGCCCTTGCGGACGGCGCCGCCGGCTTCGAGTGCCTGTTTGAACGTGATCCAGGTCGGGGCAGTGTAGCCGGCCACCTCTGCAGCACCCCAGAGGATGAGTGTGTTGATGCCGCGATAGGGTTCGCCGGTGTATCGCCGCGGCCGGGTCATGCCGCGACCGCTGGTCGACCACGGCTTGATCCAGGGGCGGACGCCCAGCTCGAGTTGGGCCAGGATCCGGTTGGTCACTTCGGCATGAACGTCGCGGGGGGTGGCCATGGGGCGCTCCTGAAGGAGATGGGTTCCGGCACCGCTCTCTCGCGACACCGGATTCACCCCTCCCCTGCCCTCCTCTCCCTCTCGACCACGGTGCAGAGCGACCGTCGGTCGGTCAGAGCCGGAATTCGAGCGCCAGGCACTGATGGGCACGGTGCCGCTCCAGCATCGAGCGATAGAAAGCTTTCCGGTTCTCGCGCCGCGCCGGATCGCGGCGGACATTTGCCGCCAGGACGCGCGATGCCGCGCGGACAACGGCGACATCCGGCGCCCAGTTGTGGATGCCGAGGCGGAGATAGGTCCCTTCCATGCTGCGCTCCCAGCGGGTGAAGAGCCCGGCTCTATGGCCGGGCTCGAGGTGGTGCAATTGAGGTCAGTGGGTGCCGATCGACGGGCCGGCCGCTGCGCGCTGGCGACAGTTCTGGCGCCAAGCCAGGGCGTAGGGCTGCGATGTCGGCGTCAGCCGATCGAGGATGTGCGTCGGGCAGCCGAATGACCGCGGTCCCATGGCTTCCGAAATCGGCTTATAGCCGAGGGACGGTCCGCCATCGCTCTCCACCAGGCAGACCAGGCCGAAGACGACACGATCATCGGTCCCCGTCCAGGCCAGCTCGACGGCCGCGTAGTAGACGCCGTCGTCGCCGAACACGGAGTCGAGCACCGACGATCGGCGTTCCTCGTTGTCGTAGGTGAATTCGAGATCGAGAAACTCCTTGGCGGACGCGCTCGTCCGAAGGCTGATCCAGCCCATGGCCGGCTCCTTTGTGATGCTTGTGGATGGAGGCGGATTGCGGGGAGGTTCCAGCCACCCCGCTCGCGGCCTATTTGGCAGCCGCGAGGAACTCGTCGTCGCCGGCTGCCAGGTCCTCGACCGGTTCCGCGCCCGCGCCGTCGAGGAAATCAGGAAGGGCTTCCTCGTCCTGACCGACCGGTGCCGCAGGCAGGTCAATCGGATGGTGGCGCAGCAGTTCCGGCAGCCAGCCCGACCCGGAGAGGAGACGTTCGGCCTCTCGGGCCATGTCGCCCTTCTTGAGGTGGGCGATCAACTGAGCCGTGTGCTCGCCCTTTGCCTCGCGGACGGCGTCCAGGATGCGAGTCTTGGTCACCCGGCTCAAATAATTGTCGGAGGTCGGCTGCCAGGCCTCGGCCACCATGTCGAGTCCGACGGCACGCGCGACACGGTCGGCGCTGACGATCCGGCGCCGCATTGTGTCCGGCGAGGTCCGGCCGTTGTCGTATTTGGGACGCTCGTCCACGGCAGTGACGCCGAGGGAGATCAGGTGGGCGAGGAGATCCGCGCGGGCGCCATCATCGAGGGCGGTCAGATACTCCCAAAGGGCCGCCTCGTCCTCGGGCAACCGCGCCTTCCAGGCGTCACGCCGTTCAGCCATGGCCAAGGCTGCAGGCGTGTGTTTCAGCTCCGGGTTCTGGACGACGAACATGGTCTCGACGACAGAGGCCTCAAGGCAGCTCGTCACGTAACCCCTGGTACGCGACGCTCGGTACAGCTTGTTGAGCAGGATCGTCATCGCGACGTGGCGGACCGCGGTCAGCTCCATGACGAGGGTGTCTGACAGGGGCCGTTCGGGTTCGACATCCTCGGCCTGTTCCGGGGCCGGCTCGACGGGACCGCCGCCAATCGTGATGATCGCGGTCCGGATGCGAGGAGAGTCCTCGGGCGATGGCGCGGGGATGGCGGCAGCACTCCCCTCCCCCTCATCCGTGTCGAGTGTTTGGTCGTCTTCCGACGGTTCATCTTCCTCCCGGACATAGCCGCGATCGATAGACAGATGGCCAGCGGCGTCGATGGAGACGAAGGCGCCGGCGATCGCCACTTCAGCCGGGTCGTAGACGAGTGGCAGATCGTCAAGGGAGTCGATTTCGGCAACAATCCGATCGACGCGGTCACGGATTTCCTGCGGCGAGTGCTCCAACGGACCGTGGGTCGCCCGGAGTGTGTCGAGTTCGGCCTCGAGGCCTGCATAGCGTTCCTCCTGCTCGGGCGTAAGCGCCGGCGGAGAGGCGTCGAGCTGGCGGTGCTCATAGTCGTAGCCATAGGGCAGGTCGAACACGACATCGACCCATTTCCAGCCCTCCGCGGCGACAGGTTCTGCCGCGGCGTTCAGCTTCTCCATAGCCAGGCGCTCAATGAGGGCCACGTCGTCGATCCATCCTCCCTGGTCCTGTTCGAACAAATCGCGGCGGACGTGTCCTCCGGCGGCCTCATAGGCAGTGAGACCGACGAACCGGACGCGGTAATCGGTGACCCGGATGGATGTTTCTGTCACGGCACGCCGGATGACGCTGACGGCATTGCCGCCCTCGTAGCGGCCGACGATCGCCTCCCAGACCGCTTCCTGCCGGGCATGATCCTCCGTGAGCGTGAAGGCCTGCAGCTGGCCCAGAGTCATCAGGTCCGCCTCGTAGGCAGCAAGTAGCTTCGGCGATACCCGGGCGAGACGACGGCGTTGCTGGACGACCTGAAGGCTGACGAAGTGGCGGGCGGCGATTTCCTCGTCGGCGAACTTCAGCTCGGCGAGGCGCTCGAAGGCGCGGAACTGATCGAGGGGATGGAGGCCCACACGCAACTCGTTTTCGGACAGGGAATCGTCTTCTGCAACGCCCTCGGTCCGAACCATGCAGGGGATCGGCGCGTCCTTATCCAAGCGCTTGCGCTGGACGAGGAGGTGCAGGGCTTCGAGGCGACGCCCGCCATAGGTGACGTGGTAGCGGTCGGTCTCGTTGCCGGCCTCATCGTAGATTGGCCTGGCACCAAGGTTTTCGAGGAGGACGCCACGGTTGTCGATGTCGTCGGCGAGATCCTCGATGGTCATGCCCGTCTTGACCTTGCGGACATTGGCCGAGCTGCGCTCGAGTTTGTCGAGCGGGATGACGCGGGGCTGATTGAGGGCGAGCTTCGTCTGAGCGGTTTTGGCCATCTGGGGCACTCCGGACGGGGGCCGAGAGCCACTCTCTCGAACCCTTACCCGTCGCCCCCTCCGCTGCCCTCCTCCCGCTCTGGTTTCGCGCGGTGCCGGCGAAACGATGCCTGATTGGCGCGTAGGTTGGCGCCACGTCGCGAGAGGTATCGCTTTTACCTCGAAGGGGACAAGACGCCCGGGGTGGCTCGGCGGAACAAAGTGGAGGAGAGCCGGGCCCCGCTGTGTCGGGGCTCGCCACACCTATCTTGGTGGTGTCTCGATGATCGGACTTTCGTGGGGGAATCATGCGCACCGGATCTCCGTCCGAGCGGCTGGTGTCACTGCTAGGTCTTCTTGGAATAAGGGTTAAGAAAGGGATAGGACAGATTCGACGCCAAAATTCTGCTTTGAAATGAGGAGCTTACGGAATTGTGAGCGCGCGAGAAGCCTACCCGTGAATCGCCTAGCAACGCGCGACTTTCCTCCCGGAGGCCGGTGACCGCGCGGAAATCCTCCCCACGACGCGCGAGTCTCCTACCCACTGTTTTTCGGGGTGCGCGAGATGCCTCCCCCCGAGTGCGCCGCATTCCTCCCGGGTCGGTTTGCTCGGTAGCGACCTCCGAACCGCCTGTAGATGCGTGATGCGCGCGATTCCTCCGCAGCTGACAGACAAGAATCATGGAGAGGGCGTCCTCTGGTCGACCGGGACGCGCGCGTTATTCCTCCCCAATTCGGGCAGCCAGTAATCGCCACGGCAAGCCGCTGCGCGTGATTCCTCCTCAATGTGGGATCCGAGTCGCCTTCGAATCGTATTTGGAGCGCCAGTTGAGCCCGTGAATGGGGGTTCCTGTGGTCCCCGATACACTGGCGCGCGCGTCATTCCCCTGCATCCGGAGCCACCGGTTCCGCCAGGGGCGCGTGATTCCTCCCCGATCGCGTAGGACTCCTCCCCATTCGCGCGTGTTTCCCCTCCATGACATCGGAGAGGTACGCTGTATAGTGTAGCCGGCCTGTGGAAAGCACTGCAGATTGGGGTTGGGGCATGTCGGCCGAGAATGGCACACCGCTGCAGTTCGTGTTCTGGGAGACGATCCCGGCGGATCGATCCGGATACACCAACACCATTGAGTTTTACGATCTGCTGCCCCGGTACCTCTTCGGCGAGCAACCCTCTGATAAGAGCAGCCTTGCCCGGGAGTTCGAGTTTGCTGGGACGCCCTATAGAGTGGTCGTGACCCCGGCCCAGTTCCAGAACCCGGACGGAACGGAGACGATCGCGTTCCCGGGCGAGCGGGAGCAGATTGTAGAGGACGTGATCCGGCGGCTGAGCGTAGAGCAGGACCGGTTAAAGTTAAATTCGACCTCGCAGCGCGTGGAATTCGCATTCACCATCTACGAGCTACAGAAAGAACTCCGGCGGGTTAATCACAGCCTTTCTCGAACCGAGATAAAGCAGGCGCTGCAGATCCTCAACCGGTCGTTCTTTGAGGTCACCAAGCAGGGCACGAAGAAGCCGATGGTGTCGAGCACCGCATTCCCAACGTTGAGCGTCATGGACACCGCCGACGAGGGATCCAAGCGGGTTCTGACGTTCAACGACCTGGTGGCGGAAGGCCTGAAGCGGCTGCATTTCCGGCCAATCGACTATGAGCGACTGATGGCGATCAAGACTGGGCCCGGCCGCTGGCTCTACAAGCGTATGGTTCAGCGCTTCACCCAAGCGGGTGGTTTCCTCTCCTACGATATCCTAGCTTCGTCGATAGCCAGGGATAGTGGGATGAGTGAGAGGAGCCGCTGGCGCGATACGTTGAAGAAGGTTGACCGGGCGGTGCAATCGCTCGCGGACGCCGGCATCGTTGACTCGTTCAATCGTGTGGAACGTCGCGACGAGAAGACTCGAAAAATCCTGGACGTGTATTACACGATCTATCCGGACCGGGAGTTCTGCCGCGATCAGAAGTGGGCGAACTCGATGACTAACGAGGCGCAGACGGAGTTTGCGCGTATCAGTGGCCAAGCCGAGGCAGAGAAATTCGTCATTGTGCCGTTCGATGAGGTGCGGAAGCTCCGTAGCCAGAAGCGTGGGGGCCGCCAAATTTCTCCGAACAGCTCTTCCCTCCCCTTGTTCCGAAAGGGGTGATCAGTTCGCTGTCTGGGAACGGCGAAGCGGTCCTCATACCTGTGAACAATCCTCCCGGAGCTGTATGACGATTGGACAGGGCTTATTTGCCGTCAGCTAAGTCCAAAAGTCTGGCCAAGGCCTTGGGATAGCTGAGATTCCCTGCTTCAGCGAAGTCGATGAAGCGCTGAACCACCGAGACGGGCGCCCGCATGCTCAGCGGGTGAAGGGGTTCCATCGGGTCCTTCTTTCGTCTCGGGACCGTATAATGGACCTCGTCGGGCCGAGTAGGTTCGCGTGTCGTGAAGCCGCTTGCGGCGGCGGCGGCGTCGATTGCTTTTGTGTCAATTCCGGTAACTGGCGCCGGTCG
>NZ_JBYRFX010000038.1:0-7074 GCF_057815775.1 Inquilinus sp. | reverse complement strand
CCCCAGTCGATCTGGTACTGGCCGATGATGCCGGCGAAGCCGACCGGCAGGGTGCGGTTGGCATCGGACAGGATCAGCACCGAGGCGAACAGGTATTCGGTCCAGCTGGCGATGAAGGCAAAGATGGCGACGCCGGCGATGCCGGGCGCCGCCAGCGGCACCATGATCCGCGCCAGGATGGTCAGGCGCGAGGCGCCATCGATCAGCGCCGCCTCCTCCAGCTCCACCGGGATCGCGGCGAAGAAGGCCCGCATCATCCAGATCGCGAAGGGCGAGGCGAAGGTGACGTTGACGATCACCAGCGCCGCCGGCGTGTCGATCAACCCGGCCTGCGACATCATCCCGTACAGCGGGATCAGGATCAGGATGCCGGGGAAGGCATAGGCCACCAGCACCGCCCGGAACAGCAGGTCGCGGCCGGGGAAACGCAGCCGGTAGAAGCCATAGGCGGCCAGCACGGACAGCACCACGGTGATCGCGGTTGACCCCAGCCCGACCAGCAGGCTGTTGCCGAGATAGCGCGGGAAGTCCGAGGCGGCGAGCAGCCTGTCGAAATGCTGCAGGGTGAAGGAGTGCGGCACCAGCGTCGGCACTCGGGCGATGATTTCCTGCGGCGCCTTGATCGAGCCGGTGGCGATCCACCAGAACGGCAGCAGCACCAGCACGGCCAGGGCCAGCAGCCCGAACCCGATCGCCACGGATTGGCCGAGGCGGCGCCTCACCCCTCCCCCTTCGGCGCCAGCGCCCGGGTCAGCAGCACGGCCAGGGCCATCAGCAGCAGGCTGACCAGCACCGACATCGCCGCCGCCTGGCCCAGCCGGTAGGATTTGAACGCGGTCTCGTAGATCAGCACCGGCAGGGTCTGGGTGCCGCCGGACGGGCCCCCGGCCGTGGTCAGCCAGATGATGTCGAAGACGTTGAAGGACAGCAGCGTGCCGACCACGCCCAGCACCAGCAGGGTCGGCTGCAGCAGCGGCCAGGTGATCCGGCGGAAGCTCTGCCACGGCCCGGCGCCGTCGATCGCCGCCGCCTCGTAGAGATCGGCCGGGATGCGCTGCAGCCCCGCCAGCAGCATGACGGCGACGAAGGGGAACCAGCGCCAGGAGTTGATCGCGATCAGCGAGGCCATGGCGCTGCCCGGACCGGCGAAAAAGCCGACCGGCCGATCGATCAATCCAAGCGAGACCAGCAGGTAATTCACCATGCCGCCCGAGGTGCCGAGCAGCCAGCGCCAGATGATGACGACGACGATGGTCGGCACGATCCAGGACAGGATGATCCAGACCCGGACCAGCCGCACGCCGCGGAAGCGCTGGTTGAGCAGCAGGGCGGTGCCGAGAGCCAGCGCGGTCTGCAGCACGGCGTTGCCGGTCACCCAGACCAGGCTGCGCCCCAGCGCCGCCCACAGCCGCGCCATCCCAAGCACGTCGGCATAGTTGCCGAGGCCGACGAAGCCGCCATCGGAGCCGATGATGCGGATGTCGCGCAGGCTGATCGCGACCGCGGCGCCGAGCGGATACAGGATCGTTGCCGCCAGCCACAGCAGCACCGGCGCCACCATCAGCATCCCGGCGACAGCCTCGGCCTGGCGGCGCGTTCGCGCGGACCGCATGGGCCGGTGCGGCCCTCACCCGCCTCCGCTCAGTGTACCGCTTCCTGCATCCGGGCCTGGCCGGCCTTGACCGCTTCGGCAGTCGGCGTGTCGTCGACCACCACCTTCTGCAGCGTCTCGGCCAGGATGTTCTGGGCCGAGATGGCGGCGATGCTGGGGAAGGTGTGGCCGCCGGTGAAGCCGAACAGGGCGCCGTTGCGGCTGTTGGCGATCATCGCCTCGATCTGCGGCTTGTACTTCACCACCAGCGGGTCGCTCCACAGGCTCTTGGCCTTGGCGCCGTCGGCGGTGACCGGCAGGAACAGGCCGGGCTCCATGTTCAGGAAATGGCCGTAGACCTCCGGCTCCAGCAGCCAGGCGATGAAGGTCTCCGACGCCTTCCGCTTGGCCTCGTCCTTCGCCAGAATCATTACCGCGTTGGAATAGGCGATGGTGGCGGAGTCGCTGCGGCCATCGGCATGCGGGATCGGCGCGACGCCGAGATCCGCCGCCTCGCCCTCCGCCTGGCTGTCATAGGTGCTGATGACGGTGAATTGCAGCACCATGCCGCAGCCGCCGCTGGCGAAGCAGGCTTCGGCCTCGCCCCAGGTCCAGCTCGGCGCGTCGGCGGCCGAGAACTGGTAGAGATCCTTGTAGAAGTCGTAGGCCTTCACCGTCTCCGGGTTGTCGAAGCGCAGCGTGCCGTCGGGGTTGTAGATGTCGGCGGCGCCGGCATTGACCATCAGGTCGTAGACGGTCTGGTCGGTGTAGAGCTGCTTGTTGGCCGGCAGGCCGATGCCGTAGCGGCCATCCGCCGTCAGCTTCTCCGCCGCGGCCTTCCACTCGCTCCAGGTCTTCGGCGGCGTCAGCCCGGCCTTCTCGAACACGCTCTTCCGGTACCACAGCGACATCGCCATGTTGTACAGCGGCACCGCCCAGACACCGTTGTCATAGCTGTAGGGCGCCAGCGCGCTGGGCACGAAGTGATGCTGCGCGTCGAGTTGCTTGACGAAGCCGTCGACCGATTGCAGCGCGCCGAGATTCTTCAGCACCGGGGCGAAGTCCGGGATCGCGAACAGCATGTCGGGCGCATTGCCCGCGGCGATCGCGGCCGGCGCCTTGGCGTAGATCTCGCCCCAGCTCTGAGGCTCCTGCTTCACCACGATGTCGGGGTGCGTCTTGTTGAAGGCCTCGATCACCTCCTGGATCCGGGCGACGCGCTGCGGTGGCTGCTCCATGTGCCACAGCACGAGATTGACCGGCGCGGCCGCGGCGGCGGCGCCCCAGAGCAGCGCGGCCGCAGCCACGCCCGACACGATCGACCATTTCGTCGTCATTGCTGTCTCCCCTGTCTGATTCCCCCGGCCCGGGCGGCGCCTCGTTGATCGGGCGTCCGTCCATCGGGCCGAAATCCCTGCCCCGCAGCCGCCACGCCGGCGGCCGCCGGATGTCACAGATGCGGGTTGCGCGTGCGGTACCGTTCCACCAGCGCGGTGTTGCGTTCCTTCGACCCCGGCATGTTCGAGCTGATATAGGCCGGCGCCACCTCGCCCGACGCCGCCATCCTGGCCACCGTTTCGGTCAGCACCGCGTTCCAGATGGCGGCCCCCAGCACGGTCGAGATCGGGCCGACGGTCAGGCCTTCGGCCGCCGTCACCAGCGCGTCGCCCGGCGGGCCCTGGTTGTCGATGGCGATGTCGGCGATCTCGGCCAGGGTCTGGCGCCCGGCTGCCGCGGCCTTGGAATAGGCGATCGAGGTCACGGCCACGACGCGCGCGCCGCGGGCCTTGCCATAGCGCGCGGCCTCGACCGGCACCGCGTTGACCCCGCTGTTGGAATAGACGAACAGCGTGTCGTCCGGCCCGATCGGATAGCGGCTCAGCAGTGGGTCGGCCAAGCCGGTCATCCGCTCCAGCACGCCGCTGACCACGGCGCCTTCATGCAGCATCACCGACGAGGCCAGGATCGGCACGACGCAGGCCAGCCCGCCGGCGCGGAAATGCCCCTCTTCCGCCATCAGGTGCGAATGGCCGGTGCCGAAGATGTAGATCAGCCCGTCGCGGCGGATGGTGTCGACGCAGGCTTCGGCCGCGGCGCCGATCGCCCCGCCCTGGGTCGCGGCCAGGCTGGCGATGCGGTCGGCGATGCCGGCGAGATAGGCGGAGGCGCCGGAGAGAGCAGAGGCGGTCATGAATCCGTCGGGTCTGGGGGTGAGAGCCGCGCCCGCATCTTGTAGCGGTCGCCGCGATAGGCGGAGCGCACGAATTCGAGGACATGGCCGGTGGCATCGGCCGTCCGCCGGGTCAGGACCAGGATCGGCGAGCTGCGTGGAATGTCGAGCGCGCCGGCGGTCATGGCATCGGGCAGGTCGGCCTCGACCGTCTGCTCGGCCTGCCACGGCACCAGGCCGTAGTCGCGGCGCAGCACCTCGTACAACGAGGCGGTGCTGAAATCATGCTTGTCCAGGATGCCGGGCACCAGGGCTTCGGGCAGCCAGCTGATTTCGAAGGCCATCGGCACCGCATCGGCCAGGCGGACGCGCTCCAGCAGCACCAGCGGCGCCCCTTCGGCCACGCCCAGCGCCTCGCGCGCCTCGCCCGCGGCCGGCACCACGGTCTGGCGCAGGATCACGCTGGCGGCGCGGAAGCCCAGCCGGGCCATGTCCTCGCTGAAGCCGGTCAGCCGTTGCAGCCGCTGGTCGACCTTGGCCCGGGCGACGAAACAGCCGCGGCCGATCCGGCTTTCGATCAGCCCGGCATCGATCAGGCTCTTGAACGCCTGGCGCACGGTCATCCGGCTGATGCCGAGCTGGTCGGCCAGGTCGCGTTCGGAGGGCAGCCGGTCGCCCACGGCGAAGCCGCCGTCGCGGATGCGCCCGGCAAGGTCTTCCGCGATCTGCTGGTAGATCGGCCGGTCCGGCGAGGTTGGCTCGAGTACAGTCATGACGATCCTGGTGGTCTAGACCACAGTGGACATGATGGCGGCCGATCCGCAGCCCGTCAAGAAAGGTCGGACCTAGTCATCCGCAGCAATGCGTCGCGATACGCGCCGTAGCGGGTGAAGGCGGCGTCGTAGCGCTGCCGCAGCGCCGGATCGGGGCGATGCGCCCGCCGGACCGCACGCACCCGCCGCGACGCCTCGCCGACCGAGGGATACCACCCGATGCCGGTCCCGGCCAACAGGGCGGCGCCGCGGGCCCCGTATTCGGTGCGACCAGATTCGGGGCCCCCAGATCCGGACCCATCCGGGATTTCGACCGGCAGGCCCAGCACATCGGCGATCAGCTGCGACCAGAACGGGCTGCGCGCACCGCCGCCCGACAGCAGCACGGCCTGCGGCCGCTCCACCATCGCCGCGAAGCAGTCGCGGATGGCATAGGCCAGGCCTTCATAGACGGCGCGGACCAGCTCGGCCCGGCCATGCGCCGGCGTCAGCCCGGCGAACTGCGCCCGCGCCGTGGCCGAGACCGCGGGGGCGATGATACCGACCTCGCTGAGATAGGGCAGATAAACGACGCCGCCAGCGCCGGGGCCGGCGTTTTCGGCCAGCGCCTCCAGCGCGGCATAGGGGTCCGGCGCCGCCGCCAGGTCCGGACACAGGCTGCGCAGGCACCAGTCGAGATTGCTGGTGCCGGCGACATTGACCATACAGCGCAGCCACAGCCGGTCCGGCAGGCTGAACAGCAGGCCGAGATCCGGCGGCACGAAGGACGGCGCGTCGAGCACGACGCCGCTGAGGCAGGTGGTGCCGAGGATGGTGCAGGCCATGCCGGGTGCCAGCCCGCCGGAGCCGATGACGCTGGCGGCGACGTCGCCGGCCCCGGTGACGACAGGCGTGCCTTGCCGCAGGCCGGTCTCGGCTGCGGCCGCCGCGGTCACCGCCCCGGCGATCGCATGGGACGGCAGCACCGGCGGCAGCAGGTGCCGGTGCGGGCCCAGGCCGAACAGGTCGAGCATCGCATCGCTGCGGCCTTGGGCCCGGGCATCGCCGGGCGCCACCGATGCCTCGGTCGGATCGGCGGCGCGGGTGCCGGTCAGGCGGAAGCGCAGATAGTCCTTGCAGCCGAAGACGCAATCGGCCCGGGCCATCGCCTCCGGCTCATGGTCCAGCAGCCAGCGCAGCACCGGCAGGGTGCAGCCCTGCTGCATCACCGAGCCGGAGGAGGCGAAGATGCCCGACAGGAAGCCGGGATCGGCCGCCAGCCGCGCCTCGATCCAGCCCTGGCTGCGGCCGTCATCCCACAGGATGCCTGGTCGCACCGGTTGGCCGGCGGCATCGATCACCCAGGCGCCGACCATGGCGCCGGAGACGCCGATGGCAGCGATGTCGCGGCCCCCGGCCCCGGCCAGGACCTCGCGGATCACGGCGACGGTCGCCGACCACGCGGCTTCGGGGTCGCTCTCAGACCAGGATGGTGCGGGATGGGTCACCAGGGTGCGCCGCGCCGCAGCGGCGACCTGGCGGCCGTCACGCTCGAACAGCGCGGCCTTGATGACCGAGGTTCCGGCGTCGAGGCCGAGCAGGAGCGGCGGCATGGCGGGCCTGCGCAGGAAGACCGGCCCACCCCGCCCAGCGGAGCGGGCGGCCGGGGATCAGGCGGCGTTCACCGCCTCGGTCTGGGACAACAGCGCGTAGATCGCGTCGGAGCTCTGGCAGCCGCGCAGCTTCTCGCACAGGCCTTCGTCGCGCAGCATCCTGCTGATGCGGGCCAGCGCCTTGAGGTGGTCGGCGCCCGCCCCTTCCGGGGCCAGCAGCAGGAACACCAGGTCGACCGGCTGCTCGTCGACTGCGTCGAAGTCGATCGGCCGCTCCAGCCGGGCGAAGGCGCCAAACACGCCGGGCAGGTTGGGCAGCTTGCCGTGCGGGATGGCGATGCCGCGGCCGACGCCGGTCGACCCCAGCCGCTCACGCTCGAGCAGCACGTCGAAGATGAAGCGCTCGTGCTGGCCGGTCAGTTCGGCGGCGCGGCGGGCCAGATCCTGCAGCGCCTGCTTCTTGCTGGCAGCCTTCAGACTGGCGAGAATCGCCTCGGGGCGAAGAAAATCGATCATGGTCGGATTCGGACGCGCCGCCGTCAGGCGGCGGCGTCCTCGTTCCCCTTCGGGTCGACCCAGCCGATGTTGCCGTCGGGACGGCGGAACACCATGTTGAGCCGCCCCAGTGCCTGGTTGCGGAACATCAGGGCCGGCAGGTCGCCGAGATCGAGGCGCATCACCGCCTGCAGCACGGTCAGGCTTTCGATCGTCGTCGACACGTCGGCGATCACGATCGGCTGCGTCGGCTCGTCGCCCTCGTGCAGCTCCTCGGATTCGGCCTCCAGGATGTAGGCCTGGGCGGCGAGCGCCGGCTGGCCGTCGCCATTGTGGTGGTCGCGCAGGCGGCGCTTGTAGCGGCGCAGGCGCTTGGCCAGCTTGTTCGCCGCAGCGTCGAAGGCGTGATACGGGCTCTCGGCCTCCGCATTGCTCTGCAGGAGGATGTTGCGG
>NZ_JBYRFX010000037.1:0-1910 GCF_057815775.1 Inquilinus sp. | reverse complement strand
GCACACGCCGGTGCCGTTCGCGGCCGCGCTGGAGGACCTCTACGTCCCGAACGCCGACAAGGTGGCGGCGGCGGTGCGCACGGTGATGGGCGCGCCGGGCCGGCGGGAGGCTGCGGAATGAGCGATTCCACGACTGGGACCATCCACCCGATCACCATGCCGAAATGGGGCCTGGCGATGACCGAGGGCCTGCTCGCCGTCTGGACCGCGGCGGAGGGCGCGCGGATCGAGCCGGGCACCGAGATCGTCGACATCGAGACCAGCAAGATCACCAACGCCCTGGAATCCCAGGTCGCCGGCACGCTGCGCCGGCGGGTGGCGGAGGAGGGGCAGACCCTGCCGGTCGGCGCCCTGCTCGGCGTCGTGGTCGAGGGCGAGGTCGACGACGGCGAACTCGATCGCTTCATCGCGGCGTTCCAGGCCGAGGCTGCGGCAGCAGCCGAGAGTGCGGCTCCACCGCCGGAGCCGAAGATTGTCCAGGCCGGCGGCCGGGCAATCCGGGCGCTGGTGACGGGAGAGGGCGACGGCACGCCGGTCGTGCTGATCCATGGCTTCGGCGGTGACCTCAACAACTGGCTGTTCACCCAGCCGGCGCTGACGGGACGACCGGTCCATGCCATCGACCTGCCCGGCCATGGCGGCTCGGGCAAGGATGTCGGCGACGGCGACCTCGCCGCGCTGTCGGGAGCGGTGCTGGCCTATATGGATGCCCAGGGCATCGCCAAGGCGCATCTGGCCGGCCATTCCATGGGCGGGGCCGTGGCCCTGTCCCTGGCGCTCGACTCACCAGACCGGGTGGCGTCGGCAACGCTGATCGCCCCGGCCGGGCTGGGGGCGGAGATCAATGGCGGCTATATCGACGGCTTCATCACGGCGCAGAAGCGTAAGGATCTGAAGCCGTATCTGGAGGCGCTGTTCGCCGACCCGGAGCTGGTGACCCGCGACCTGGTCGAGGACGTGCTGAAGTACAAGCGGCTTGACGGCGTCGACGCGGCCTTGAAGGCGACCGCCGGGCAATTCTTCCCCAGTGGCCGCCAGGCGGTGTCGCTGCGCGACCGGCTCGGCACCGCCAAGGTGCCGGTGCAGGTGGTGTGGGGCACGGCGGACGCGATCCTGCCCGCCGCCCATGCCGACGGGTTGCCGGCTGGGATCGCGGTGCATCGCTTCGACGGCAAGGGCCACATGGTGCATATGGAGGCCGCGGCCGAGGTGAACCGGCTGATCGAGGCGTTCGTCGGGGACGCCTGATTTCCGGAGCAGCGGGACCATGCTGGGCAGCCACGACATCATCGCCTTCGTCGCGACCATCCGGCCGGACGATGCCAAGGCGTTCTACGGTGCGGTCCTCGGCCTGCGGCTGATCGAGGATTCGCCCTTCGCCCTCGTGTTCGACGGTGCCGGGACCATGCTCCGGGTCCAGAAGGTGCAGGAGCTGGTGCCGGCCCGCCACACTGCCCTCGGCTGGAACGTGGCCGATATCCGCGCCGAGGCCGCAGCCCTGGCGGCGCGCGGCGTCGTGTTCGACCGCTATCCCGGGTTGGAGCAGGACGAGCAGGGTGTCTGGACCAGCCCCGCCGGCGGCAGGATCGCCTGGTTCCGCGATCCGGACGGCAACGTGCTGTCGCTGACCGAGTTTCCCGCGCGCGGCGCGTAGGTTGGGTTCGTCTTGGCGAACCCAACATCGTTGGCCCGGAGCGGCGGTGTGATGTTGGGTTCGCGACGCGAACCCAACCTACGCTTCTGTCAATTACGATTCCGGCTGCGTCGTGTCGCCGTCGCCGAGCGGGCGCTGCATCAGCACGCTGTCGACCCAGCGGCCGAACTTGAAGCCGATCGAGGGCAGCAGCCCGACCCGGTTGAAGCCCATCACCTCGTGCAGCCCGATCGACGCGGTGTTGTCGCTGTCGCCG
>NZ_JBYRFX010000036.1:0-2664 GCF_057815775.1 Inquilinus sp. | reverse complement strand
CAGGAGGCCGTGGTGGTCGGCATCCAGTCGGCGCAGATCCCGGCCGACGATGTCATCACCGGCTATCGCGACCATGGCCACATGCTGGCCTGCGGCATGGATCCGCGCGGCGTGATGGCGGAACTGACCGGCCGCCGCGGCGGCTATTCCAAGGGCAAGGGTGGCTCGATGCACATGTTCAGCCGGGAGAAGAAATTCTTCGGCGGACACGGCATCGTCGGTGCCCAGATCTCCCTCGGCACCGGCCTCGGCTTCGCCCACCAGTACAAGGGCGACGGCGGTGCGACCCTCGCCTATATGGGCGACGGCGCCAGCAACCAGGGCCAGGTGTACGAGAGCTTCAACATGGCGGCGCTGTGGAAACTCCCGGTCGTCTATGTGATCGAGAACAACAAATACGGCATGGGCACCTCGGTGCAGCGCGCGTCGGCCAACACCGACCTGCATCTGCGCGGCCAGGCCTACGGCATCCCCGGCGTGCAGGTCGACGGCATGGACGTGCTGTCGGTGCGCGCCGCCGCGGCCGAGGCGCTGGAGCGCGCACGCTCCGGTGGCGGCCCGACCATCCTCGAGATGATGACCTACCGCTATCGCGGCCACTCCATGTCCGATCCGGCCAAGTACCGGAGCAAGGAGGAGGTGGCGAAGATGCGCGACACCCACGATCCGATCGACCTGGCCCGCAAGAAGATCGATGCGATCGGCGGCATGACCGAGGACGATTTCAAGGCGATCGACAAGGACATCCGCGCCGCCGTCAACGACGCCGCCGAATTCGCGCAGCAGAGCCCGGAGCCCGATCCGTCGGAACTCTACACCGACGTTCTGATCGAAGCCTGAGCCATCACGACCCGGGGCGCCTCGCCGGGCGCCGCCGGATGCCGGAGAATTCCAATGCCCACCGAAATCCTGATGCCGGCCCTGTCGCCGACCATGACCGAGGGCACGCTCGCGAAATGGTTGAAACGCGAGGGTGACACGGTGAAGTCGGGCGATGTCATCGCCGAGATCGAGACCGACAAGGCGACCATGGAGGTCGAGGCGGTCGACGAAGGCACCATCGGCAAGATCCTGGTGCCGGAAGGCACCGAGGCCGTAGCCGTGAACACGCCGATCGCCATCCTGCTCGGCGAGGGCGAAAGCGCCGCCGACGCCGCCCCGGCCAAGGCCGCCCCGAACGGTGCCGCGGCGCCGAAGGCAGCCGAGGACGCCCCGAAGGCGGAAGCCAAGGCTCCCGCCGCTGCCGCCGCCCCAGTGCCCGCCAGCAAGGCGCCGCCGGCCTCGGACGAAGACAAGTACTTCGCCAACACCAAGCGCATCACGGTGCGCGAGGCGCTGCGCGACGCCATGGCCGAAGAGATGCGGCGCGACCCGACCGTGTTCCTGATGGGCGAGGAGGTCGCGGAGTACCAGGGCGCCTACAAGGTCAGCCAGGGCCTGCTCGAGGAATTCGGCGCCAGGCGCGTGATCGACACCCCGATCACCGAGCACGGCTTCGCCGGCCTCGGCGTCGGCGCGGCCTATTCCGGACTGCGGCCGATCGTCGAGTTCATGACCTTCAACTTCGCCATGCAGGCGATCGACCAGATCATCAACTCGGCATCGAAGACGCTGTACATGTCCGGCGGCCAGATGGGCAGCCCGATCGTGTTCCGCGGCCCGAACGGCGCCGCCTCGCGCGTCGGCGCCCAGCACAGCCAGGATTACGCCAGCTGGTACGCCCATTGCCCGGGCATGAAGGTGGTGTCGCCCTGGTCGGCGGCGGATGCCAAGGGCCTGCTGAAATCGGCGATCCGCGACCCGAACCCGGTGATCTTCCTCGAGAACGAGATGCTCTACGGCCAGAGCTTCGACGTGCCGGAGGATCCCGACTTCATCGTCCCGATCGGCCGCGCCAAGATCGTGCGCTCGGGCAAGGACATCACCATCGCCGCCTATTCGATCATGGTCGGCAAGGCCCTGGAGGCGGCGGAGACGCTGGCCGCCGAGGGCATCGACGCCGAGGTGATCGACCTGCGCAGCATCCGGCCGCTCGACGTCGAGACCATCGTCAATTCGGTCAAGAAGACCAACCGCCTGGTTTCGGCCGAGGAAAGCTGGCCCTTCGCCGGCATCGGCTCGGAACTGGCGGCGCTGATGATGGAGCAGGCTTTCGACTGGCTCGACGCGCCGGTCAAGCGCGTCGCCGGGCTCGACATCCCGCTGCCCTACGCGGCCAATCTCGAGAAGCTCTCGCTGCCGCAGCCCGCCGATATCGTCGCCGCCGCCAAGGCGGTCCTGTACCGCTGACGGGGGCGCACGATGGCCATCAACATCCTCATGCCGGCGCTGTCGCCGACGATGACCGAAGGCAAGCTGGCGAAGTGGCACGTCAAGGAAGGCGACAAGGTCACCTCGGGCAAGGTTCTCTGCGAGATCGAGACCGACAAGGCGACCATGGAGGTCGAGGCGGTCGATGAAGGCGTCATCGGCAAGATCGTCGTCGCTGAAGGCACCGAAGGCGTCGCCGTCAACGCGGTGATCGCGATCCTCGTCGAGGAAGGCGAAGCGGTCCCGGCAGGCGACGCGAAGCCAGCCGCGCCTGCGCCCGCAGCGAAACCTGCACCAGCCGCCGCTGCCGCCCCCGCACCGGCCGCGCCAGCGCCAGCGGCTCCTGCCGCGGCA
>NZ_JBYRFX010000035.1:0-10027 GCF_057815775.1 Inquilinus sp. | reverse complement strand
GCCCAGTCGCGATCCGCCGCCGCCCGGTCGGGGGCGGTGGTGGCGCCGGCGGGCAGCGTTGCGGGGGCGAGTGGGGCTTGTGTCATGCCTTGATAAGAACATAACAGGAACATTTAAGCAAGATAATACCGCCCCATCACCGTCATCGCGAGCACAGCGACGCGATCCAGTCCCGCTGGCGCAGACCGCGCAAGCGGTGCCAACCTGGTGTGGCCGGGCGCGCGCTTTGGCATGACGGGGCGAACGGTTTGGCAGAAATGTCACTCGATCCGTTCACCGGAGCCTAGCACGCCAGATGGCTTTACCCTTTGGTCGGCCGTTCCACCCGAAGCGGACACCAACGCTCCGAGCAGACTAGCTACACGGGCGGTGTTGCTGCTAGATTGAGGGCGTCGATTCGTCTTGGATTTCACTGTTCACTATTCTGACAATATTTTTTTGCCACTTGAAGTAAGGTTGGCCGGCGCGTCAAATATGCGGATGCGATTCGTAGACTTATTTGCAGGACTCGGGGGTTTCCACCAAGCACTAGCGGCGCTTGGTCATGAGTGTGTTTTCGCCTCCGAGATCGATCCGGTTCTTGCGGACCTTTACTTAAAGAATTTTGGGGTGCGCCCTGCGGGCGACATCCGCGCCGCCTTCGACAAAGTTCCCGCTCACGACATCCTGTGCGCGGGGTTCCCTTGTCAGCCCTTCTCCAAGGCAGGCGACCAGTTGGGATTCGACTGCCCACAATGGGGCGACCTGTTCGACTACGTTATCCTGATCCTTGAGCGGTACAAGCCGCGCTATCTCATGATCGAAAACGTTCCAAACCTCATGCGGCACAATGAGGGCAAGACGTGGAAGGCGATCTGTGGGCGCCTGGAGCGAACCGGCTATTCGATCAGTTCGACACGCCTCTCCCCGCACATGTTCGGGATTCCGCAAATCCGCGAGCGTGCGCTGCTCGTTGGTGATCGCGAAGGGCTCGACGGTTTTGCGTGGCCAGAAGCCACGCACGCAATGGCTGATATCAATATCCGCAGCGTACTCGATACCAATCCAGTCGGTGCGCGAAAATTGAATGACCGGTTTTTCTTATATCTCACCGCATGGCAGGCATTGATCGACGCGCTGCCGGAAAATGAAGACCTACCATCCTTCCCTATTTGGGCGATGGAGTTTGGAGCGACATACCCTTACGCCGACAAAGCTCCTCGCCGCCTCGGGTTTGATAAGATCGACAGTTTCAAGGGGGCCTGCGGGAAGCGCCTTCGGGGCCTCACGACGGAGCAGATCGAATCGGCGCTCCCGGCCTATGCTCGCGATGACGTGGAGAGGTTCCCGGACTGGAAGAAGGAGTTCATCCGGCGGAACCGTCGCTTCTACAAGCAGCACAAGGCGGTGATCGACCCGTGGCTGCCGAGCATCCAGACCTTCTCGCCGAGCTTTCAGAAGCTTGAATGGAATTGGAAAGGCGGACCTCGCGACCTCTGGCAGGCGATCATTCAGTTCCGCGCGTCGGGCATCCGTGCCAAGCGCCCGAATGCCGCACCATCTCTCGTTGCGCTCACGACGAGCCAAGTCCCGGTGATTCCATGGGAGCGGCGCTATATGACGATGCGCGAGTGCGCTCGGCTGCAAAGCATGGGCGAATTGGAGCATCTGCCGGCGACGCAGAGCGGCGCTTACAAGGCGCTCGGCAACGCGGTGAATGTCGATGTGATTAGGGCGGCCGCTAGCAGGCTTTTGGTTTCCCCACCCGCGCAGTTCAGTGGCGATCCCCGGCGCTCATTCGCTATCATGAACGCGACGCTTTGACATGTCGACGCACGCACCCGTTGGGTCACGCCAGACGGTCAACATCAGGCCCGGCGTCAGCGTCCTCAGCGTCCTCCGCCATCTAAATTACAAGGCGTGGTTCGCCCTCGCCGAGTTCGTCGACAACGCAGTGCAGAGTTATCTCAGCAACGAGGAGGCATTAAAGGCACTTCATGGCGACGAGTTCCGTCTAAAGGTGCAGATCAGCATCGATCCGACGGCACCGGCTTGCATCTCGATCAAGGACAATGCCGGCGGCATCCAACTAGCCGATTTCCCGCGCGCTTTCCGACCAGCTGCCGTGCCACCCGACCGCTCCGGCCTTTCAGAGTTCGGCATGGGTATGAAGAGTGCGGCATGCTGGTTCTCGCCACGATGGTCAGTGCGCACCAAGGCACTTGGCGATCCGGCTGAAAGATTGGTCCGGTTCGAAGTGGACCGCATCGTTAACGACCAGATCGAGGAATTGGAGATAACGAGTCGCTCCGTGGATGCCGACTGGCATTACACGGAAGTGATACTCGAAGAACTCTACCATGTTCCGGTTAAGAAAACCGTCAGCAAGATCAAAGAACATCTTGCTGACATCTATCGAGTCTTCATTCGTGAAGGCTGGCTTGAACTGAAGTTCGGGAACGAGACGCTCGTTCCTGAGCAACCTTCCATCTTGACCGCCCCCTATGCCAAGAATCCCGACGGACCGTCGATCTTCTGGCGGAAGGATATCGACTTCGATCTTGGCAACGGCCAGGTGGTAAGCGGCTTCGCCGGCCTACGTGAACCGGGGAACTATGCGCGCGCCGGCTTTTCGCTATTCCGACGAGGCCGGCTGATCCAGGGCAGCGGCGATGAAGGCTACAAGCCCGATTTCATATTCGGCCAGCACGGCAGTTTTCGTTCGCTTCGCCTCTTTGGCGAACTACACCTCGAAGGGTTCGAGGTGTCCCATACGAAAGACGGTTTTAAGTGGGACGAGAACGAGCAACCCTTCGTTGAGTTGCTGAAGGAAGAACTCGATAAAGGCGAGGTCCCCCTGCTGCGGCAGGCCGACAACTACCGAGCCCTTGCCGCACG
Organism: Inquilinus sp.; assembly: GCF_057815775.1. Classification (NCBI taxonomy): domain Bacteria; kingdom Pseudomonadati; phylum Pseudomonadota; class Alphaproteobacteria; order Rhodospirillales; family Rhodospirillaceae; genus Inquilinus; species Inquilinus sp. The sequence goes on along the minus strand of NZ_JBYRFX010000035.1, from coordinate 7,150 downwards.
CGCCGACCGCGAGCGCGCTGCCAAGGAGGCAGTCTTACGGACGGCGACGGTGCTGGAGCAGGAACTGCCCCACGCCATTGAGCAGGTCGCAGATCACGGGCCGGCTGAGACGCGGACGATCCAACTCGACAGGACCCCGACCCTCGCGAGCCGTGAGATTGCGATCACCTTCCGCGCTGAGACGTGGCGTATTCGGATCGAACTCGGAGACGATCCTGCTGAAAGCGCTTGGCTGACATTGAGCGATGTCGATCCGGCTGACAGCCGCGAGCGCCTAATCGAAATTCGGGTCTCTTACGTCCACCCCTTCACAGTCCGCTTTGCTCCCCGCGGCGGCGATGATCTGGAAGCTCTACTGCGCGTCGCTGCTGCGCTGGCTCTAGCCGAGACGCTCGCCCGGCGCATCGTCAAGAATGCGGGCACTGTCAGGCGCAATCTGAATGAAATTCTGCGCGATGTGCTCTCTGCGACAGAACGGGAGGCACCGGGATGACGGCAGGCACTGTCAAGCCGCTAGGGCCGTCGCCCCGACGGCCAGGTGCGACTTGGGCGCCGGTGATCGGCGAGCAGGCTAACGGCCTCATGGAACGGCAGACCAAGCTCTCCGATGAGGCGCGCGAGCAAACGGCCCAAAGCGCCGCCGCAATTCTCGGTCGAGGCCAGGACCCGACCACGCCCGCTAGTTCGCGAACCGGCCTCGTGGTCGGTTATGTGCAGAGCGGAAAGACGCTGTCATTCACCACGGTTGTTGCGCTCGCACGTGACAACAACATCCCACTCGTCATAGTTGCCGCCGGGACCTCGGAGCCGCTCTTCCGCCAAACGCGCGACCGTCTGGTGGAAGAATTGCGGATCGACGATGACGACGTGCCGCCTGCATGGATGCACATCCCCAATCCTGGCCTTGAGAACGAGGATATCGTTCGGAAAATTCTCCGGGACTGGCGCGATCCCGAACTCGCCAAAGGGGACCGCGCTACGCTGCTCATGACTGTCATGAAACAGCACCAGCGCCTTCGGAACTGCAACGATCTACTAGCACGCCTCGACCTCGCCGGGATTTCCGCCATCATAGTTGATGACGAGGCCGATCAAGCAAGTCTTAATACGCTAATCAATCGTGGTAATGAGAGCACGACTTACCAACGGCTTCTCGAATTGAAGCGACTACTGCCAAACCATACCTTCTTGCAGTACACTGCGACGCCCCAAGCGCCACTCCTCATCAATATTATCGATGCGCTCTCGCCTGATTTCGTGGAAGTCCTTTCGCCGGGCGCGGGCTATGTCGGTGGCGTGGAGTTCTTTGGCCACGACCCCCACTATGCTCGTGTGATCCCGCCAAACGATATTCCCTCACGAAACAACCCCGTTTCCGGAGCACCCAGCAGCCTGCTTGAGGCGGTGGCGTTCTTCCTTGTGAGTGTAGCCGTCGGCCTCATCGAGGGGCGTTCGAAGGCGAACCCTAACCGCTCTATGCTCGTGCACCCGTCGCGCACAACGCTTGAGCACTTCCAATATTACCAGAGCATCATTAGCACTCGGGACGACTGGCTCTCGGTGTTAACTGGGCCCCAGACGGAGCCGGATCGTGCGACGTTGATCGCCGATTTCCACGTGGCCTACGACGACCTCGCTGGCACCGTCGCCAATCTTCCTTCTTTCGATGAGGTTCTCCTGAAGCTTCCCCGCGCACTCCGCGAGACGCAGGTGCGGGAGGTCAACCGGCGCGGTGGCCAGAAGACCCCGGCGATCGAATGGAAGCAGGCCTACGGTTGGATTTTGGTTGGCGGCCAAGCGATGGATCGTGGCTTCACGGTTCGCGAGTTGTCCGTCACCTACATGCCGCGTGGCACGGGTGTCGGTAACGCCGACACCCTTCAGCAGCGTGCTCGCTTCTTCGGCTATAAGGAGCGATACAAGGGCCACTGCCGCCTCTATCTTGAGGCAGCAGCCCTCGGTGCCTTTCAAGCTTACGTCGACCACGAAGAGGAGATGAGGAAGGAACTCATCACCCTTCAGGAATCAGGCGCGCCGCTCTCCAGTTGGAAGCGAAAATTCATCCTCGACCCGGCGCTCCAACCTTGCAGATCCAATGTCATCCAGCATGATTTTGGACGCGGAAATTACGCCGACGACTGGTTCCATCCTGCTATGGCAAAGATGTCAGAAGACGCCATCATTGCCAATACTACGATGGTCGATGGATTCTTGAAAGGGCTCCCGTTGGGGCCGGACACAACCTACGTGTCGAGCCAACCAGCTCAACAGCATTTTGTGGCAGATGATGTGTCGCTCAAGACGATCGTCGAGGATCTCTTGGTGAACTACCGCGTGCAAGGGCCGATCGATTCTAAGGACATGATAGGCCTCCTTCTGCAACTACAGAAGGCGTTGGAGCGCGACGGTAGCGAAACGGCGCGCGTGTATCGCATGAGGCCCAATTTTGCTGCTAACCGTGGGCTTGATGATCAGGGCCGAATTCCGAGCATCCGTCGCTTACACCAGGGGCCGACACGCTCGGACGGTGGCTATTCGTATCCCGGCGACCGGGCTTTCTTCGATCCCGATCGCGTGACGGTTCAGGTTCACGTTTTCGACCTGACCGAGGGTCCGAACGATACGGTGGTGCGTAGGGGAGTGCCGCTTCTTGCCGTTTGGGTCCCACGCCGGATGGAGGCCGATTGGGTGTCGCAGGACCAAGGCAACTAATGCTTCCCGATCTCGCCGATCTTCTTGCCAACCTCGCAGATACCACGTCGACTGAGGGCGCGTTCGTGGTGCGCGAGATTCCAGGTATTGAGGGTCACTATGTCGGGCGTGACGATCACGCTCGCGCCTGCGTTCTTCTAGGCGCCATTGATGGCGGTTATCGCGCACCAATCCGCCTCAGCGGTCTAGATGTGCAGTACGCGACTGATTGCGCCGTGATACTCGCGGGACGGCCGGAGGTTAGACAGAGTCTCACCGTCGTGCGGTGCACGACGGATGATGATGAAGCTGAACGATACTTTCTGCATGTGATGTCCAGCCTCCTACTTTTGGTCGGCGTCCGTCCTCGACTTCAGGTCATCGCTGAGGCGGTGATGCGCCTCGCCGCGATCTTTCAGCGCCTCTCAAGTATGGCAAAGGAAAGCGTGGTAGGACTGATCGGCGAACTCGTCCTGATTTCCAAAGCGCGCGACCCTGCTGCGGCCATCGCAGCTTGGCGACAGGATCCAGACGAGCGCTATGATTTCGTCGTTGGAGATCTTCGGCTCGAAGTGAAGACGAGCACGACGCGTCGCCGCGTGCATAGCCTGTCATACGAACAGTGCGACGTGCCTGCGGGCTGCGTGGGCGTCCTCGCCTCACTATTTGTGGAGCGAAGTGCTGGCGGCCTCTCCCTCGAAGGTCTGATCACGCAGATCTCGATCCGGCTCAATGGCAATCCCGCGGCAATCTTTCGGCTCGAACAGACCATCGCGGACACTTTGGCGGCCGATCTTCTCGGAGCCCTCGCCTTCAGCTTCGACCCCGACACCGCATCAGAATCGCTGACCTTTTTCGACCTCGACGGCATTCCCGCGGTGCGGGATGTCCTGCCGCCCGGTGTTAGCCAAGTCCGGTTTGCCTCCGATTTGAGCGGCTTGCCACCACTCGACGGCAACGCACTTCACGGGCGGTGCCCTAGCTTCGCACCCTTCCGTTTAACTGTGTGATTGGCGCTGCCGGTTGTGATCAGGCGGAGCGCGAAGGGCGAGCGCGATCAAGGGACTCGCCCTTCGCTTACGCGGCACTCACCGCTGCCGGGAAGGTGACCTATTCTCCAAGTCTGAGAGTACGCCACGCATGCGCCGCAGCCAGGGGGCAAACCCCGTTGCCGGCGACGTAGGATCGCTCCACCCGATGGGCCACCCCATTAGCCACTCCAAAAAAGCCGGGTTGTAGGTCAGGGTGCCGGGCGGCGACGCTTTCCCAGGCCTGCAGGTCAAATGGACCTGGGGGATAGATTGGCAGTCCGTCATGAGCGCTGCCGGGCGCAGACCAAGCCCCCGCGACAAAGCCCAGATCGAGGTCCATGTCCGGATCGCCTCGCGGATGCCCACATGCTTCCGCACTCCAGTCGACACCAGCATCGGACCAGCTTCCCCCAGCCGAAGGTCCGCCAAGTTCCCGGTCCCGCAGGCGGTCGGCGTCGGCCAGGATGAAGAGGCGCCGGCGCCAATGGGACGCGCCTGTCTCATACGCCGAGAACAATCCCGCTTTAACGCGGAAGCCCATGCCTTGTAGCTGTCGGCCGACGTCGGGAAATCCCAGCGTGAGATGCCCTTCGACGTTCTCGCAGAAGACGAATCGGGGCCTGACCTCGTCGATAATTCGGGCGATGTGGGGCCACAGGTGCCGGACATCCTCCTCGCCTCGCCGTTTTCCAGCGAAGCTGAACGGCTGGCAGGGATAGCCCGCAGAGATGAGATCCACAGTCCCACGCCACGGGCGGCCGTCGAAGCTGGCAACGTTGTTCCACAGAGGCGCGTCACATAAGGCCTGGTCCGCCATCCGGGCCACGAGGGTGGCTGCGGCGAAGGCATCCCGCTCGACGTAGCAAACAGTGCGATATCCGGGTTCTGCGAGGTGGAGGCCAAGCTCCAGCCCGCCAACTCCTGCGCAGAGTGAGAGCCCTCGCAATCGGCCGCCGGCTCGATCAGGGGCATCGGTAAGTATAGCCACAAGCGCTGTCTCCTCGATCGGCGCTCTGGGCGCTCGGTCGGGAGGGGCTCTCGGCCCTCAGAGTTCGGGTAAAGGTGCCGCACCGGGTGCATTTGATCTCGATCACAGCATCCGGTGCGGTCCGGCACAGCAGCTTTCCACAGCTGCAGCGCAGGTCTCGGTAAAGAGGTCTCGACTCCTGCATTGTCGCTCGATCTATTGCGCCCGTCGCAGGCTGCGACGACGGGCCGGCCGAGGAACGGCCGTTTTCGGTCGGGCGAGCTCAACCCTCGCGGTTCGGGGCGTTGGCGCGCCCCGTCCCCCGTCCGCTGCGCGGCCGAGGCGATGTCGATCACAGAATCGGTTAGGCTTGGATCGAGGCGGCCAGGGCCGCGTCGCGCTCTGCCACCGCCGCCGCCAGCTCGGCTTCAAGGGCGGCGATGCGGGCCAGGGCGGCGGCATTCAGGATTTCGCAGACCTGCGCGATCGTCGGCTCCGTCTCGGACGTGATCGGCATCGGCGGGTTGATGGTGGTCGCCCCCGGCACGATCACGCCGTCGCGCAGGATCGAGGCCGCCGTCTGGTAGTGCTGGCCCTGTAGGGTGCCGGCTATGTGATCCCAGCGGACGAGCCATTCGTAGGGGCCTGTTACTTCTTCGAGCGTCGGCATAGAGACCTCAGTTGGTGCGATAGGTGATGGTGAAAGACATGATCCCGGCGGCGCTGAGCTGGCCCATCTGGATGAATGCCTGGCTGACGCCGTTGCCGCTGAAGATCGGGCTGATGGCGGTGCCGTTGGGACCGCGGAAGCGGGCCAGGATCTGCGATTGGCCGGCGGGGAACGCGATGGTCTGCGCCGTCACCGCTGCGGTTGGCAGGTTGTTCGGGACGTTGGCGGCGACGTAGGGCAGCCCGTTGATGACCACGTCGCCGGCGGCGGCCGCATCGATCGCCGTCCATTGGACGTAGGCGACCGCCACAACTATCTGGCCAACGCGGATGTAGTTGCCGCTGTTGTTGGGGTGCATCGTCTGCGTGCCCTGCGTCGTGCTGCCGGTGAGGGCCGGCGTCCAGACGCCGGTTTCATAGATCTGCATCGGGTCATTGCGCGCGCCAGCAGCGACGCAGGTCCACGCGGCCCCGGTGTACATGAAGTCGGCGAAGCATCCCGTCCGGACGGTGATGCCGCTGCAGACCAGCCGGCCGGGGCCGTTGCCTGCATTGATGACGCGCTTCATGGCACCGAGGTAGGCGCTGGTGGTCGACAGGGTCACGGTGCGGTCGGCCACCAGGTTGGCGATGAAGGCGACCACGCTGGCGCTGCCGAGAACAGTGAGGGTCGCGTTGGCATCGGCCACGGCGTTGACGTAGGAGGACAGCTCCTGGAGCCGCTGCCAGGTGGTGCCATCGCTATAGAGCGGGCCGGAGCCACCGCCGAGGTCCGAGCAGTCCACCACGCCCTGCGGCGCTGAGGACGCCGCCGGCAGCGTCGCCAAGGTGTAGGAGCGCAGCCGGGCGATGCGCTGGGCATCGATCACGGTGTTCGCCCCGCCCATCTGGAAGTTGCCGAGGTTGTCGAACCGCGCCCGCTCGACCGGGGCGCCGCCGCCGCTGGTGAACAACCGCAGTGCCGCCGCCACACCGGTCGCCGTGCCAGCGCCCATCGCCACGGCGTCGATCGTCGCGCCCGCCACCATGCCCGCGCCGCTGCTGCCGGCGAGGTTCAACTCGCCCAACGCCGTGCCGGACGGCACCGCCACATGGCTCCCCACAGCGGTGCCGAACGACTTCGCCACCATCACGCGGGCGGGCGACGGGTCAGCGCTCCAGCGCATCGCGGCCAGGCCGGCCGCTGTCGTGCTGTTCGACTGGATGTCGGCTGTCACCCCGCTAACGCCAGTCTGGGGTGCACCACCGGTCGAGATCCGGACGCCGGTCGCGGTCAGCAGGTCGCCCGTGAGCGTGTCGCCGGCCTTGGCCAGACCGCCGAGATTGGCCAGCGCCGCCGGCGCCGTGGGAGCGCCGGTGCCGCCCTGGGCGACAGTCAGAATGCCGGCAGCGCCCGGCCGGCCGGTCACCACTAGGCCATTGGCCGTGCCGTCGAGATAGACGGCGGCGATGGCGCCGGGATCGATCGCGACCAACGTCGTCCCGACCTTGACGGTCAGCGCGGCCGACCCGGTGTTCTGGATTGTGATCTCGCGCTTGATCTGGGGCAGCGTCAGGGTCCTGGCCACAGCATTGCCTGTGATGCGCAGCAGCGCCGCCCGTCGCGCCTGGGCAGCCGTCACGGTGACATCCCCGGCCGACAGGTCGAGGCTGATGAATTCGGTCAGCGCCGCATCGACCTGGCCGAAGGCATCATTGATCGTGACCTCCTTCTGGGCCTGGGCGGCGGCGACCTGGGAAAGCGCGAGATTAGAGGTCAAGGGTCACCTTTCTGCCGAAGCCGCGACCGATG
>NZ_JBYRFX010000034.1:0-2896 GCF_057815775.1 Inquilinus sp. | reverse complement strand
CTCCTGCGGCCCCCAGCCCGGAGCCGCCGGCCCCAGCCGTCACCACACAGCCCGCGGCAACGCCTCCCGCCGCTGCGCCGATCGCCCCGACCCCGGCGGACACGCCGGTGGACCCGCATGCCGTGCCCTCGGCCCGCATCGCCGCGCGGCTGCAGGACGCGCTGCGCCGCTGGCCGCAACCGCCGGTAGTGACCACACCCGGCGCCACGGCCGAAGACGGGTCATCGCCCGAACCCTTCGCCGCGCTGTACGGCCAGATGCGAGACCATGCCGCCAATGGCGAGATGGAGCTGGTGCACACCGCCCGCTATCAACTGGTCGGCATGGCGCTGATTGAGCATGGCCCGGAATCGGCGCAGATGCTCGATGCCAACCTGCTGCTGGTGCAGGCGACCCAGGCGCTGGACGCGCGAGCCGAGGCCCGGCGCTACCTGACCGCCGCGGCGCCGCTGATCGGCCGGCTGGGCAGCGGCGAGAGCCGCCGGTCGCGCCAGACGCTGGAGGCCGCCACCGCCTGGCTGGGCCTGCGCATCGTCGCCGCCGACCTGCTGGACGCGATCGGTAGCGCCGGGGCGAAGCCGCTGGACGGCGCCACCGCCGACCGCATGGCCGAGCGGCTGGACCAGATCGGCCAGGTGATGGCCCAGGCCGAGACCGGCGTCGACGAACTGCCGGCCCAGTCGCTGTTCCTGCGCGCCGCGGTGCTGGCCGCCGCCGGACGCACACCGGACGCGCCGGAGCTGAAGGCGCAGATCGACCGCCTGTTGCACTGAAGGGCCCCGGTTGCCGTTGCACGGCGATCTCGGGATCGCCGCTTCGCGGCGACCCGGACTTCACCGGGAATTCATCTTCGGGACAGCCTCCTGCAAGGCCGGGTGGCCTAGGGTTCGATCGCGGACATGCGCTCCGGCGCCGTTGCGCCGAACAGGGAATCTGGCAGGCCGGCCGTCATCGGCGCCCGGCCCGCCCAGGAGGAACGCGATGAGAGCGCGCATCTTGGCGGGGGTGGCATTGGTCGCCCTGTTCGGCAGCGGCATGGCCGCCCGGGCGGACGACGATCCCCCGGCACGGGTCGGCCGCCTGGCCGATCTGTCCGGCGCGGTGTCGCTGCGCACCGACCCGAATCAGCCCTGGGCGGTCGCCGCCCGCAACCAGCCGATCACCTCCGGCATGTCGTTCTGGACCGAGCCGCAGGCCCGGGCCGAGTTCGAGGTCGGGCCGACCGAGCTGCATCTCGGCGACCAGGCCGAGCTGGACATCCAGAAACTGGACGACCAGAGCTTCGCGGCCCAGCTGGGCCAGGGATCGGTCAACCTCGACATCGGCGACATGCAGCCGGGCGAGACCTACACGGTCGACACGCCGCGCGGCACGGTCACGCTGGTGCGGCCGGGCGAATATCGCATCGATGCCGGCACCACCCAGGACCCGACCCAGGTGGTGGTGTTCTCCGGCGAGGCCCAGATCGCCGGCGGGCCGGACGGGCCGGTCGACATCCAGGGCGGCGAGACCGGCCTGGCCAATGGCGCCGACCCGTTCAGCTTCTCCCTCGCCCGCTCGGCCGACCGCAGCCCGCTCGACGACTGGGCCGATGGCCGTCTCAAGGCGGTGGCCGCGGCGCCACGCTACGTCTCGCGGTCCATGACCGGCTACCAGGACCTCGACGGCGCCGGCACCTGGCATGAGGCGCCGAACTACGGCACCGTCTGGTACCCCAGCACGGTGCCCTCCGGCTGGGTGCCGTATCGCGACGGCCATTGGCAATGGGAAGGCCGCTGGGGCTGGACCTGGGTCGACGCCCAGCCCTGGGGCTTCGCCCCGTTCCACTACGGCCGCTGGGCCTATGTCGATGACCGCTGGGGCTGGCTGCCCGGCCCGGTCGAGGTCCACCCGGTCTATGCCCCGGCGCTGGTCACCTTCTTCTCCGGCGTCGCCGTCGGTGCCGTGATCGGGGCCGCCCTCGACAGCCATCCAATCGGCTGGTACCCGCTGGGCCCGGGCGAGATCTACCGCCCGTCCTACCGGGTCAGCGACAATTATGTCCGGAACGTCAACATCACCAACGTCCGGAACATCAACGTCACCGAGATCAACAACATCCACAACGGCCCCACCATCATCGAAAACGGCGCCAACCGCCGCTTCGCGACCGAGGTGCCCGAGCGGGTGCTGGCCGAGCACCAGCCGGTCGGCCGGGCCGCACTGCAGGTGCCGCCGGAGCAGTTCGCCAAGGCACAGCTGACGCCGGTGTCGGCCCTGCCGCATCCGGCTGCCCCGGTTGCCGGCGCGCAACAGGCGCCGCACCCGCAATTCGCCCGCGGGCCCGGCGACCGCCCGGCGCTGGCCGCCGCCGACCCGAACCGGCCGCATGCACCGGCCCCGAGCCAGCCGGCTACGCCGTTCGAGCGCAGGGCCCAGGCGCCCGGCGCACCCGGCACCGCCCCGGCACAGCCGGGGAGCCAGCCGCCCCTGGCCGGCGCGGGTGAGCAGCACGGCGCACCGGCGACAGCCCAGGAAGGCCCCGACGGCAAGCCGGGTCCGGCTGGTCCGGTGGCGGCGGCCCCGGGGCAGGCCCAGGGCCATCCGCCGCTGCCGGAACGTGGGCAGCGCGCCCCCGGTGCACCGGGTGGCCCGGTCGGGGCCCAAGGCGCGCCGGGACGGGCCGCGCCGATCCAGCCGTCCCCGGGCCAGCCAGCACCTGGTCAGCCTGGCAACCGGCCCGGTCCTGCCGCCACGCTGGCCCAGCAGGGCCACCCGCCGCTGCCGGAGCGCGAGCAGCACCCCGCCGGTGCGGCGCCGCAGCCGACCGCCGCGGCCCATCCGGCGGCGGCCCCCAGCCATCAGCCCCCGGCCCGGCAGGTGATCGCCCATGCGCCGGCGCCGCAGCAGCCGGTCC
>NZ_JBYRFX010000033.1:0-2248 GCF_057815775.1 Inquilinus sp. | reverse complement strand
CACGCCTACTACCTGGACTACCAGAACCGCCGCCCCGACCACGTCAAGGCGGTGCTGGAGACCCTGGTCAACTGGTCGATCGTCTCGGACCGCCTCGGCGCCTGAGGCCAAAGATCAGCACAGAATTCTCCCGAGCCGCTGGACGGCCGGGAGAACAGGGCGCGGGCCGGGGTTGTCCCCCCTTCACTCGGCTCGCGCCCGCTTTTCAAAATCGGCTGGTGCGGACGTCCTTCATCTAAACCGAGATGCCGATTCCGTGCGGGCGGACGATGCGCTCCGCCGGCACGCCGCCGCGGACCAGCCCGGCGGCGATATCGGCTTCCGAGTGATAGCTCGAGATGACGATTTTCCGGCTGTCGGCCAGCGCCTCGGCCGGGGGGACGACGCGATGCGGCCCCAGCGTGTGGCTGTGCTTCTGCGGATCGCGATCGGTGATCGCCACCACGCGGGTGCGCCGGGCCAGCGATGTCCGCTCCAGCAGTGTCGAGGTGTGCAGCCCCGCCCCCCAGACATAGACCTGCTCCTCCGGCGCCAGGGCGGCGTGCAGCCGCGCATCCACCGCGTCCCAGCGGCCCTGGTCGATCGCGGCATAGGCCCGGCAGAAGGCGGTGTTCTTCTCGTATCCGCTCTCGATCGCGGCCTGCGGCTGCGGCGCCTGCTTGCGGGCCAGCACGGTGATGACAGGGTAGGGGTAGTATTCGAGCGAGGTGTCGATCGGCGCCTGCAGGGTGCCGAAGCCGATCCGCTGCAGCAGGCTGGCGGCCGTGACCTCGTCGAAATAATTGACGTGCTCCATCATGAAGAAGCCGGGCGGATTGATCTCCGGCGCGGCCAGGCAGGGCACCTCGAACATCAGCAGGCCGTCGGGCGCCAGTGCCGCATGCACCAGCTTCAGGGTCTCGGCCGGGTCGTAGACGTGCTCCAGCACGTGGGAGAAGGTGATCAGATCCTGGTTGCCGCGCTGCGGCAGCATCTCCTCGCCGGAGCCGAGATCCATGTCTATGCCGTTCCGGCCCCGCGCCTGCTCGACCGCCTTGGGCGACAGGTCGCAGCCGGCGACGGCCCAGCCCTGCTTGCGGAAATGCCACAGCATCGAGCCGGTGGCGGCGCCGACATCGTACATGCGGCCGGGCGTGATCGCCTCGATCCCGGTCAGGGCCATCATGCGGCGCGCCGTCGGGTTCAGCGGCGGCTCGCCATCGCCGAAGGCGGTGTAGTTCGAGAAGGTCGCGTATTGCCGCATCATGGTCTCGGGCGAGACCGCCGGGTCCTGCAGGGTCATGCCGCAGCCGGAACAGCAGCGCAGGGCGAAGGCGACATGCCCCAGCCCGCAGACATCGATCGCCGTGCGGAACACCGTCTCGCCGTCACGCGAGCTGCAAATGAAACACGCGCGGGCAATGGTGCCGTTGATCATATGCCGTCCCTGAAAATGCCGGTCGAGCGATGCAATACCATCGCATCTTATGGAGCCGGGTGGAGACCGTCACCCTCGACGCCGAAAGAAAAAGCGGAGGCCTGGGGGCCTCCGCTTGTCGACACGGGACGCTTCGCCTGGTTCAGAACCGGCCGGCGCGGAAATCATCGATCGCTTCGATGATCTGCGCCTCGGTGTTCATGACGAAGGGCCCGTATTTCGCCACCGGCTCGCGCAGCGGCTTGCCGGCCACGATCAGGAACCGGGCCGGGCCGGCCTTGGCCGCCGCCCGGACCCCATCACCACTCCCCAACACGCCCAGCGTGCCGCGTTCCAGCACCTCGCCGCCGATATCCGCCGCGCCCTGATAGGCATAGGCAAAGCCGGCATGGCCCTCGGGTAGCGGCACCTCGATCGCGGCGCCGGCCTCCAGATGCACATCGAGATAGATGGGCTCGGTGGTGCCGCCCTCGACCGCGCCGTCGACGCCGCCGAAGCGGCCGGCGATGACGCGGACGGTGGCACCGGGGCCTGCCGCGACCTCAGGCACCGCGTCGGCCGGGTTGTCCTGGTAGCGCGGCGCCGTCATTTTCTCGCCCGCCGGCAGGTTGACCCAGAGCTGGAAGCCCCACATCAGTCCGTTCTCCTGCTCCGGCATCTCGGAATGGACGATGCCGCTGCCGGCCGTCATCCACTGCACGCTGCCGGGGCCGAGCAGGCCGACATTGCCCTTGTTGTCGCCATGGCGCATCCGCCCGGCCAGCATGTAGGTCACGGTCTCGAAGCCGCGATGCGGGTGGTCCGGGAAGCCGGCCAGGTAATCGGCGGCAT
>NZ_JBYRFX010000032.1:0-3111 GCF_057815775.1 Inquilinus sp. | reverse complement strand
GGTCGTGCAGAAAGGCGCGCAGGGTGTCGAGCGTCGGCGCCGCGGCGGCGGCCTTCAGCTTGACGAAGGCCTTGGCCGCCTGGCCGCGATAGGCGTCGGCGACGCCGATCACGATCACCTCCTCGACATCAGGGTGCTCGTAGATCGCATTCTCGATGGCGACGGGATAGACGTTGAAACCGCTGGAGATGATCATGTTCTTCTTGCGATCGACGATCTCGAACAGCCCGTCGGCATCGACCCGGCCGATGTCGCCGGTCAGGAAGAAGCCGTCGCGGAAGGCCTCGGCCGTCGCCTCCGGCTGGTTCCAGTAGCCGCCGAACACGTTGGGGCCGCGCAGCGCCAGCTCGCCGACCTCGCCGATGCCGAGCGGGCGGGACGGGTCGTCCAGCGCCACCACCCGCATGTCGATGCCGGGCAGCGGCGCGCCGATCAGGCCGGGGCGCATCGGCGTGTCATGCGGCACCCGCGTGCCGGCCGGCGCGATCTCGGTCATGCCCCAGCCGCTGGCCAGGCGCCGGCCGATCAGCGTCTCGACCTGGCGGTGCACCTCCAGCGGCATCGGCGCGCCGCCGGACACGCAGCTGCGCAGGCTGGCATAGTCGCGCGCCGCCGCGCCGGGGTGGTTTAGCAGGGCGATCCACATCGTCGGCACGCCGGGGAACACCGTGGCGCGCCCGGCCTCGATGTCGTGCAGCACCGCGGCGGCATCGAAGCGTTGGCGCAGCAGGATCTCGTTGCCGTCGCGCAGGTGGCGCAGCAGGATCGTGGTCAGGGCGTAGATGTGGAAGAAGGGCAGGACGGCGATCACCCGCTGCCGCCCCGGCTCCAGCACCGCGCCATCGGTCCAGGACCGGTACATGGCGACCGCGGCGGTCAGGTTGCCGTGGCTCAGCATCGCGCCCTTGGGCAGGCCGGTGGTGCCGCCGGTGTATTGCAGCACGGCGACGTCGTCCGGGGACACCTCCGGCCAGCCAGCCGGCGGCGGGATGTCGGGCAGGCCCAGCAGCGGCCGCACCCGATCGGACCATTCCACCGGCAGTGGGGTGTCGTCGCCCGGCCCCCAATGGGCGTCGTCGCCGACCAGCAGCGTGTCGGCCGCGCCCTGCTCCAGCAGTGCCAGCGCCTTGGGCAGCAGGCCGGGCAGGTTGGTGGTGACCAGCAGCCGGGCGCCGGAATCGGCCAGCTTGTGGGCGATCTCGCGCGGCGCGTCGAGGGCGCTGAGATGCACCACCCTGGCGCCGATCCGGGTCAGGGCGAAGAAGGCCAGCGGATGGAACGGCGTGTTCGGCAGGTACAGCGCCACCGCCTGCCCGGGTCCGACGCCCAGGGACAGCAGCCCGGCCGCCAGCCGGTCGACGCCGCCGGCCAGGTCGCGATAGCTGAGGGACCGGCCGCGGAAGGCGATCGCCGGCCGGTCGGGGCCGAGCGCCACGCCGGCCGCCAGCAGGGCCGGCAACGTCGTGGTCTCGATCGGCGCGTCCCAGCGGGCGCTGGCCGGGAACCGGCGCCGCCAGGCGAACGGCTCCAGCGCCGGGGTCACCGCGCCGCGGCCGCCAGGTCGGCGAAGCCCTGGCCGGCTTCCGCGAGGCGGCGCAGCAGTGGTGCCGGGGCCAGGCTGGGTTCGCCCCGCGCGGTGGCGAAGGCCTCCAGCCGGTCGGCCACGGCCGCCAGGCCGATGCTGTCGGCATAGCGCATCGGGCCGCCGCGCCAGGCCGGCCAGCCATAGCCGTTCAGCCAGATCACGTCGATGTCGCCGGGGCGCTGGGCGATGCCCTCGTCCAGGATCCGGGCGCCCTCATTGATCATCGGATAGACCAGCCGCTCGACGATCTCCTCCGCCAGGATCGTGCGGCGGGTGACGCCCAGATTGGCCGAGACCTGCTGCAGCAGCGCTTCCACCTCCGGGTCGCGCATGCCGCTGCGGGCGCCCTCGGGGTAAAGGTAGTAGCCGCGCCCGGCCTTCTGGCCCAGGCGCCCGGCCTCGCATAGCGCGTCGGCCACCGGCGCCACCTGGCCCAGCGCCTTGCGGTTGCTCCAGGCGATGTCCAGCCCGGCCAGGTCGCTGACGGCGAAGGGCCCCATGCGGAAGCCGAAGCCGGTCAGGGCGGCGTCGACCTCATGCGGCAGCGCGCCTTCGATCAGCAGCCGCTCGGCCTCCTGCGTCCGCCGCGCCAGCATGCGGTTGCCGACGAAGCCGCGGCAGACGCCGACCACGACCGGCACCTTGCCCAGCTTTCGGCCGAGGTCGATACCGGTAGCCAGCACGTCGGGCGCGGTCTTCGCACCGCGCACCACCTCCAGCAGCCGCATGATGTTGGCCGGGCTGAAGAAGTGCAGGCCGATGACGGACTCGGGCCGGCTGGTCGCGGCGGCGATCTGGTCGACATCGAGATAGGATGTGTTGGTGGCCAGGATCGCGCCCGGCTTCGCCACGCGGTCCAGCGTGCCGAAGATCTGGGTCTTCAGGTCCATGTCCTCGAATGCCGCCTCGACCACGATGTCGGCCTCCGCCGCGGCGTCGAGCCCGACCTTGCCGGAGACCAGGGCGTTGCGGCGCGCCTCCTCCTCGACCGACAGGCTGCCGCGCTTGACCGCGGATGCGTAGGTCTGGGTGACCCGGTGCAGGCCGTGGGCCAGCAGTTCCGCCGTGGTCTCGATCACCGTGACCGGGATGCCGGCATTGGCGAAGCAGACGGCGATGCCGGCGCCCATGGTGCCGGCGCCGATCACCGCCGCCCGGCCGATCGGCCGCGGCGTCGTGTCCTTCGGCAGGCCCGGCACCCGCGCGCTCTCGCGCTCGGCGAAGAAGGCGTAGCGCAAGGCCTTGGAGCGGTCGTCGGCGACGAGTTCGACGAACCGGGCGCGCTCCAGCGCCAGCCCGTCCTCGAAGGACTCGGTGAAGGTGGCGCGCACCGCTTCGGCCAGGCCGGCGATGTTCGGCAGGGCGGGGTCGCGCTTCAGCGCCCCGGCAGCCACCAGTTCCAACGCCTCCCGGCCGCCTGCCGAAGACGGGCTGTCCAGGTCGCCGGTGCGGCGGAGGATGCCGGCAGCGGAGAGGTCGTTGGCCTTGGCGATGGCGGCGACCAGCAGGCTGGTCTCGGCCACCGC
>NZ_JBYRFX010000031.1:0-25770 GCF_057815775.1 Inquilinus sp. | reverse complement strand
ACCATGGCGAAGGCGATGCCGATCGCCCACCAGACGTAGAGGGTGAAGCCTGCGGTGTAGGCGATCGCGGCATAGCCGACGAACACGGCCGCGCTATAGCCCGACATGTGGTGCGACACACCGGACAGCCACCACGGCATCCGGCCGCCGGCTGTGACGAAATCCGCCGCAGTCTTGATCTGACGCCGGGCCCAGACGCCGATGCCGACCATCAGCAGAAAATAGGCCCACAGCACCACCCAATCGATCGTCCCCATGAAATCCCCCGTCGTCGTGACCGGCCGCTGATCGGGCCGTTTCCGGAGTATAAGGTGTCGTGCAACCGGTTTCCGGTCAAGCCGCAACCGGTTGCATGGATAATTTTCAGTCAGCACTGAATGGTTTGTTGCGCCGCCTCGCCGCGCTATGACTGGGGGAGCCGAACCAGCGGGCAGATGATGGACCAGCCGCCGAAAGCGATACCGACGATCCAGCAGGTGGCCCGCGCCGCCGGCGTTGCCCGGTCGACCGTGTCGCGCGCCTTCACCCGGCCGGACATGCTGAACGCCGCCACAGTGGCCCATGTCATGGCGGTGGCCGCCACGCTCGGCTACGCCCCGAACCAGGTGGCCCGCGCGCTGTCGACCGGGCGCTACGGCAACATCGCCCTGATCGTGCCCGACGTCGCCAACCCGTTCTTTCCGCCGCTGATTCGTGCAGCGGAGGCTCGTGCCGACGCCGCCGGCCTGTGTGTCTTCCTCGGCGATTCGGACGAGGATCCGGCGCGCGAGGACCGCCTGACGGCCAAGCTGGCCGCCCAGGTCGACGGCTTCGTCCTGGCCTCGTCGCGCCTGGCCGAGGATGCCGTGCGGGCGCTGCGCGGCCGCCGGCCGGTGGTGCTGGTCAATCGCGATGTCGACGGGCTGGACCGGGTGCTGATCGACAGCGCGACCGGCACCGCCGCGGCGGTGCGGCACCTGCATGAACTCGGGCACCGGCGCATCGCCTATCTCGGCGGCCCCCCCTCATCCTGGTCCAACCAGCAGCGGCGGATGGCGGTGCTGCAAACGGCGGAAGGGCTCGGTATGGAGGTGGTCGAGGTGGCGGCCCGGCGTCCCTCCTACGAAGGCGGCGTCGCCGAGGCGCCCTCCGTCCTGGCGGCGCACACCACTGCGGCCATCGCCTTCGACGATCTGGTGGCGCAAGGGCTGCTGGCCGGTCTGGCCGGGATGGACATCGCGGTGCCGGCCGCCTTCAGCGTGATCGGCTGCGACGACGTGCTCGGCGCCCGGACCTATCCGCCGCTGACCACCATCTCCTCGCGCTCGCACGATGCCGGTCGGACGGCGATCGAGATCCTGCTGGCCCAGCTCACGTCCGGCGCATCAACAGGGACAGCGCATCGGCTGGACACGCAGCTGATCATTCGCTCGACCACCGCCGAACCGCCCCGGCGCGCCGCAAATCGCCGTGGCACCCATCAAGAGCCTTGAACGCCGCCGGCCCGGCCGTATGTTAGGCGCCGTGCAGGAGGGGTGGCCGAGCGGTTTAAGGCACCGGTCTTGAAAACCGGCGTGGCGGCGACGTCACCGTGGGTTCGAATCCCACCCCCTCCGCCAGACACCCCTCTCCGACACTGATGACCCAGGCCGACGGGCCTCGATCCGTCACGGATTGGTCGGCGGCATTGCCACCCTGCGGATGCTGTAGACCACCAGCGGTCCGCGCGCGTCACCGGACCTCGCAAGCCGAGCCTCCGGCGCCAGCGTATTCCGCTCACAGGTGAAAACGTTCATGTTCCAGTAGTTCTGGGAAAATGTGGCATCCGTCCCCGGCGGGCAACTCTGGGTCGCGTCGTCCCGGCCCTCCCCCACCTGAAGCTGGTGGATCGAGCGGACGACCACCAGTTGAGGGTCCGTCGGGCCGGAACTGCCGCATGAGGCAACCAGAACGCTCGCTGCGATGACCGAAAGTCGCATGAATTCCCCCAATTCGATGCTGCAGCGCAGCATAACAGGAGTCGGCGGGCGCGTGTAGGAGGAAGGGTGCCGTGGCAGCGCTTCGTTGCGCTTGCCGGCACCAGTCATGTGGCGCACGGAAATGGGGGGCATGCAAAGCCGGGCGTCTCAGCCCGAACCCAGGCAGTCCGGCGGCCACCACGGAGCGACCGCCGGACCTGGTCAGAGCAGGAAGTCGGCCGCCACCAGCGCCGTGGCCGAATGCACGGTGATGGCCATGTCGTCGTTCTTGTCGCCGTCAACATCCACGAGGACGGTGTAGCCCCCTGCTCCGGCCGCCTTCACGATCACTTCGTGGCCGGATCCAGAGAAGACGCCACCCGGCGTGAAGGTGAAGGCGGTGTCGCCGTTGGCCGCTTTGCCGTCCGCATCGATCGGGCGGAGATCGATCTTGTCGCCTTGCGCGTGCGAGAAGTCGGTGATGGTGTCCTGGCGGATCGTGGTGGTGTCGGTGCTGTCGGACAGGGCCCGATAGATGAAGACGTCGGCCTCGAGGCCCCCAGTCAGCGTGTCGCCGCCGGTGTTGCCCAGAAGCTGGTTGGCGCCGGCGTCGCCCGAGAGGCTGTCATTGTAGAGGGATCCGTACAGGTTCTCGATGCTCGTGAAAGTGTCATCCTGCGCGTCACCGGCGGTTCCGACACCCAGCCCAAGGTCCACGCTCACCGCGGCACCGGCAGTGTGGTAGTAGGCCCAGTCGCTGCCGGCGCCGCCATTGAGCTGATCGGCCCCGGCTTCACCCACCAGGCGGTCGTCACCCGAGCCGCCCGTGAGACTATCGTCGCCGGCTCGGCCGTAGATGCCGTCACTGCCGGTCCCGCCATCGAGCGAATTCCCGGCGTCACTGCCGATCAGGGTGTCGGCGAAATTGGAACCGGTCAGGTCTTCGATGCTGTTCAGATGATCGCCCTGGGCATCGCCGCCGGTGCCCGTCCCCGTCGTCAGGTCGACGGTCACACCGGCTGCCGAGGCCGAATACAACGCCCTGTCTTCCCCGACGCTTCCGAACAGGGAGTCGGCTCCGGCTCCGCCCGTCAACACGTTGTCCCCCGGACTGCCCGCGAGGGTGTCGTTGAACGCGGATCCGATCAAATTGGCGATGCCAATGAACACATCCCCTTCGGCGTCACCGCCGTGGGCAAGACCGGTGGTCAGGCTTACGGTGACCGCCGCGCTCGAATGCTCATACGAAGCGGTGTTGTTGGAGCCTAATGCCACCAAGTGATCGGCCCCCGCACCGCCCTCCAGCGTAGCTCCGCCGCCACCTGTTAGAGTGTCGGCAAACGCCGAACCGATCAGGACATATGCTACGCCTATAAAATGGTCACCCTCGGCGTCCCCTCCATGCCCCGGATCGGATGTAAAATTACTAATCGTCACACCGCTCGGGCTGCTGCTGTAATCGACAATCGATCGCCCGATGAACCCGGACTCCTGCGTTAAATCAAATGTGTCGGCTCCCGCGCCTCCGATATATGTATTGATGCCGGTGCCGCCGGATATCGTGTCGGCCCCATCACCGCCAAACAAGATATCGTTGCCGCCCAGACCATTGATCACGTCGTTTCCGCCCAATCCATGGATTGTATCGTCGACGGCCGTTCCCGTTAGCTTGTCCGGCCCCTCGGTGCCGTTGATGATCGCCATGATGCTCTCCCCACTGCAATTGGATGCCTGAAATGCGAATTCGATCTGTATAGGACAGTATGGCGGCGATGAGGCGCCGGCGCCATCTGGCCGGCTCGAACGCAAAAGGCCCCGCCGGAGCGGGGCCAGGATGACAAGCGATGGAAACGGCCCCGGCGGCCGGCCGCCGGGCCTGGCACGTCACTCCACCGTGACGCTCTTGGCCAGGTTGCGCGGCTGGTCGACGTCGGTGCCCTTGGCCACGGCGGTGTGATAGGCCAGAAGCTGCACCGGCACGGCATAGAGAATCGGGGCGACGAAGGGGTCGACGCTCGGCAGGTCGATCGCCGCGAACGGGCCGGGGCCCAGCTTCTCGATACCCTGGCTGTCGGAGAAGAAGATCACCTTGCCGCCGCGGGCCATGACCTCCTGGACATTGGAGACGGTCTTGTCGAACACCGCATCGCGCGGCGCCAGCACGATCACCGGCACCTTGTCGTCGATCAGCGCGATCGGCCCGTGCTTCAGCTCGCCGGCGGCATAGCCCTCGGCGTGGATGTAGCTGATCTCCTTCAGCTTCAGCGCGCCTTCCAGCGACAGCGGATAGGACAGGCCACGGCCGAGATAGAGCACGTCGCGCGCCAGGGCCACCTCATGGCTCAGCTCACGGATGGTGGCATCGTGGTTCAGCACGTCGGCCAGGCGGCTCGGCAGCTCGGTCAGCACCGTCGACAGCTCGGCCTCGCGGGCCGCATCGATCGCACCGCGCAGCCGGGCTGCCGCCACGGCGAGGCAGGCCAGGACGGTCAGCTGGGTGGTGAACGCCTTGGTCGAGGCGACGCCGATCTCGGGCCCTGCCAGGGTCTGGATCACCGCATCGCTCTCGCGCGCGATCGAGCTGTCGGGGACGTTGACGATCGACAGGATGCGCTGCCCCTGCGACCGGGCATAGCGCAGCGCCGCCAGCGTGTCGGCGGTCTCGCCCGACTGGGAGACGAAGATCGCCAGGCCGCCGGCGGGCATCGGCGCCTCGCGGTAGCGGAACTCCGAGGCGATATCGATCTCGACCGGCAGCCGCGCCACCGTCTCGAACCAGTATTTCGCCACCATGCCGGCGTAGAAGGCCGTGCCGCAGGCGACGATGGTGGCCCGCGGCACATCGGCGAAATCGAAGGGCAGCGGCGGCAGGATGATCGAGCGCGTCGCCGGGTCGATCATGGTGCGCAGCGTGTCGCCCACCACCGCCGGCTGCTCGTAGATCTCCTTCAGCATGTAGTGCCGGAAGTCGCCCTTGCCGATCAGGGCACCGGTCATCGCGATCGGCTTGACCGCCCGTTCGACGCTGCGGTCCTCGGAATCATAGATCTCGACGCCGGTGCGGGCGACCACCGCCCAGTCGCCCTCGTCGAGATAGCAGATCCGGTCGGTCCAGCTGCCGATCGCCAGCGCATCGGAGCCGACATACATCTCGCCGTCGCCGAAGCCGATGGCCAGCGGCGAGCCGCGCCGGGCGACGATCAGCAGATCCTCCTCGCCGGTGAACAGGAAGGCGAGCGCGAAGGCGCCCTCCCGCCGCTTCAGCGCCGCGGCGCTGGCTTCGCGCGGTGGCAGCTGCTGGTCGAGATAGTGGCTGACCAGCTGGGCGACGATCTCCGAATCCGTCTCGGTGGCGAAGACGCGGCCGTGCTGCTCCAACTCCTGCCGCAACTCACGGAAATTCTCGATGATGCCGTTGTGCACGATGGCGACCCGGTCGGTCGCATGCGGGTGGGCGTTGATCTCGGTCGGCCGGCCATGGGTGGCCCAGCGGGTGTGGCCGATGCCGACGGTGCCGTCGATCGGCGCCTCGCCCAGGCGGCGTTCGAGATTGACCAGCTTGCCCTCGGCCCGCCGCCGCTCGATCCGGCCATCCACCAGCGTGGCGATGCCGGCGGAATCATACCCGCGGTACTCCAAGCGCTTCAGCGCCTCGACCAAGCGGGTGGCGACCGGCCGGGTGCCGACGATACCGACGATGCCGCACATCTCAGTTCTTCTCCCGCTCGCGCTTGGTCTTCTGGTCGCGCTGGGCCTTCTCGGCCCGCTTCTTCTCGCGATAGCCGGGGGCCCAGCCGGGCTTATCCTCCTGCCGAGCGCGGCCGATGGCCAGCGCATCCGCGGCAACATCGCGGGTGATGACGCTGCCGGCGGCGACATTTGACCGGTCGCCCACCGTCACCGGCGCCACCAGCACGGTGTCCGAGCCGATGAAGACCTCGGCCCCGATGCTGGTGCGGAACTTGTTGTAGCCGTCGTAGTTCGACACGATGGTGCCGGCGCCGATGTTGGTCTTGGCCCCGACCGAGACGTCGCCGAGATAGGTCAGGTGGTTCGCCTTGGCGCCCGGCGCCATGTCGGCCGCCTTCAGCTCGACGAAATTGCCGATATGCACGCCCTCGCCCACCGTCGTCACCGGCCGCAGCCGGGCGAAGGGGCCGATCCGCGCACCGGACGCGATGGTGGCGCCTTCGATATGGCTGAAGCCGAGAATCTCGACATTGTCGGCGACGGTGACGCCAGGCCCGAAAAAGGTCGACGGGCCGATCACCACGTCGCGCCCGAGCTGGGTGTCGGCGGAGAACCAGACGGTCGCGGGGTCGATCAGGGTGGCGCCGTTCAGCATGGCGCGGCGGCGCAGCCGGTCCTGCAAAATCGCCTCGGCCTGGGCCAGCTCGACCCGGGAATTCACCCCCAGCACCTCGGCCGGGTCGCCCTCGACCACGCTGCAGCTCCAGCCTTTGGTGCGGGCCGCGGCGACGGTGTCGGTCAGGAAGAACTCGCCCTTGGCGTTGTCGTCGCGCAGCGCCGCGATCAGCTCCGGCAGGCGGCGGCCATCGAAGGTCATGATGCCGGCATTGCACAAGCCAATCCGGCGCTCGGCCTCGTCGGCCTCGGAGAATTCGACGATGCAGTCCAGGCCGCCGTCGCTGGCCAGCACGAGACGGCCATACTGGATCGGATCTGCCGGGCGCATGCCCAGCACCACCACCGCCGGGTCGCCGGCCGCCCGCCGCGCCGCGACCAGCCGTTCGAGCGTCGCCGTCGACAGCAGCGGCGTGTCGCCGAACAGCACGATGACATCGCCCTGGAAGCCGTCTACCACCGGCAACGCCGCCCGCACCGCGTCGCCGGTGCCCTTCTGGTCCGGCTGGATCACGGTCGGGATCGGCGCGATGCTCTGTGCCACCGCGTCCATGCCGGGTCCCACAACCACGGCGATCCGGTCCGGGGACAATGCCTGGGCGGCAGCGACGACATGGCCCAGCATCGACCGGCCGGCGATCTCATGCATCACCTTGGGCCGGTCGGATTTCATCCGCGTGCCCTTGCCGGCAGCGAGGATGAGGCAGGCAATAGCGCTCACGGTACGGCGGCTCCAGGATCACGGACTATCGTGCCCATTGGTCTGACACGGTCCCCCGGAAACGGGAATTCAATTATTGTTTCGCCGGGTTACGCCCTTCGGCGAAGGTGGTCAGGAAGCGCCGGCCGCAACCGCCCGCAGATGGACGATGACCCTCCCCCAGGGGGAGTCGCTTTCGATCCGCACCGGCACCGCCGGCAGCCCGCCGCCGGGGGAGGCCAGCCAGGTCGTGATCACCCGCTGGTCCGGTGCCTTCGACGTGCGCTGGAGATATTCGGTCGGCTTTGTCGCCCGCCGTTCGTCACCGAAATTGAAATCGCCGACCATCGGCGTCAGCGCCACGGTGCAGTTGCGGGCCGGGCCGCCATACATCCCCTGCTCCGCCCGGTCCAGCATCACCGTGCCGCCGTCGGTCAGGTCGGCCCGGTACAGGCGCCGGCCGTCGAACACCGGCACCTGGCCGGCGCAGGCCGAGGCGCCGACATGCAGGGCCTGCAGGATCGAGACCACGCCGCTCAGCGGGTCCAGGGCGTGGACCAGGCGTTCCGGCGGGATGGTCTGCTCGCGCTTCGGCTTGGAGCTCGGCACGATCTCGACATCCATCTTGCCGCCACCCAGGAAGGTGATGGTCGTGGTCTTGTCGCTGTCGCCGTTGATGCGCTGCACCACATTGCTGGCCGGGCGCAGCTGGGGACCGTCGAGCCCGCCGCTGGACCGGACATTCGACCGCCAGTCGCTGAAGGCGGCGGCAAGGCCGACGACATGGGCCGACAGGTCGACCTCGTAACGGTCCGCCACCAGGGTCAGGCTGGAATCCACCTCGAGCATGCGCAAGCCGCCGACATAGACGTCGTAAGTCATATGGGCGCTGGCATCGGCAGCAACGGCAGGCGCGGTGGCGATCAGGGCGAGAGCCGCAGCGGCCATGGTGGTCCGGAGAAGACGGGGCATGCGGCCTCGATGATCCTGGCAGGGCGAAGGTCGGCAAACTGCGAAGAAACTAGGGCGGCAATGCGGCGATATCCAGGAGCGCCGCGCCGGCGGCAGGAACAGTCCGATCAAGCGGGCCGCTGGCGATACGCCGCGGCTTGGATCGGACCCGGGGGTAAACCTGGAAGGAATGGTGGGCGCGACAGGGATTGAACCTGTGACCCCTCCCGTGTGAAGGGAGTGCTCTCCCGCTGAGCTACGCGCCCCCGCGTCGTCGGGGCGCCCTAAGTACGAGGCGGCACCCCGGCTGTCAAGGCCGCAATGCGGCGGCCCGACTGTCTTTTCGTCAGGCCGCCCGGCGCTGGTCGATCGCCGTCTCGACCAGGTCGACGGCGGCCTGCAGCACCTCGGGGCCGGCCCCGCTGCGATGGGCGTTTTCGGCGATGTGGCGGCGGAACGACCGTGCGCCCGGAACCGCCTGGTACAGGCCCAGCAGATGGCGGGTCATGGCGCCCAGCGGCACGCCGCGGGAGCGCATCGCCTCGACATAGGGCAGGAAGTCATCGATGACCTCCCGGCGGCTGCGGGCGGGCGTGTCCTCGCCGAAGATCCGGCGGTCGGCCTCGGCCAGCATCCAGGGGTTCTGGTAGGCCTCGCGGCCGATCATCACGCCGTCGAGCAGCGCCAGCTGCGCCTCGGCGGCATCCAGCGAGGTGATGCCGCCATTGATCGCGATGGTCAGGTGCGGGAAATCGCGCTTCAGCCGATGCACCACGTTGTAGCGCAGCGGCGGGATCTCGCGATTTTCCTTCGGGCTCAGCCCGCTCAGCCAGGCCTTGCGCGCGTGCACGATGAAGGTGTCGCAGCCGGTCTCGGCGATGATGCCGATGAACTCGACCAGTTCTTCATAGCTGTCGCGGTCGTCGATGCCGATGCGCGACTTCACGGTCACCGGGACATTGCAGGCGGCGCGCATCGCCGCGACGCAGGCGGCGACGGTCCGCGGCTCCGCCATCAGGCAGGCGCCGAAGCGCCCGGACTGCACCCGGTCGCTCGGGCAGCCGACATTGATGTTGATCTCGGCATAACCCCAGTCGGCGCCGATGGCCGCAGCGCGGGCCATCGCCTCGGGGTCGCTGCCGCCGAGCTGCAGCGCGATCGGCTGTTCGGCCTCGGAGAAACCGAGGATGCGCTCGCGGTCGCCATGCAGCACCGCCCCCGTCGTCACCATCTCGGTGTACAGGCGGACGCGGCGCGAAATCAGGCGCAGGAAGCTCCGATAATGGCGATCAGTCCAATCCATCATCGGCGCCACGGAAAGGCGATGCGTGTCGTCGCTGGTCATGGCCTGCACTTTAAACACGATCACACCGGGGCCGAAGCCCCGGCGTGTTTCTCAAACGTCAGCGACCGGCCGGCGACCGGCGGCGGATCGGGGCCGCCCCGCCGTCATTGGCCGGCGCCTGCCGGGCCGGGCGATCGGTGCCGTGGGCGTGATGCGCCGGGCGCTGGCCCTGCCCATGCGGGCGTTGGCCCTGGCCCTGCGGCCGCTGGCCCTGCCCTTGCGGACGCTGGCCCTGGCCCTGCGGCCGGCCACGATTCTGCTGGGCACGCGGCGCGGGACCGGAACCACCCTGGCGGAACGGGACGGTCGAGCGGTAGGCGTGGTCTTCGACCACCGGCACCGGCTGGCGGATCAGCTTCTCGATGTCGCGCAGGAACGGCCGCTCCTCGACGTCGCAGAACGAGATCGCCATGCCGTCGGCGCCGGCGCGCGCAGTGCGGCCGATGCGGTGGACATAGCTTTCCGGCACGTTCGGCAGCTCGAAGTTCACGACGTGGCTGACGCCATCGACATCGATGCCGCGGGCGGCGATGTCGGTGGCCACCAGCACGCGGACCTTGCCGTTGCGGAAGCCCAGCAGGGCCCGCTCACGCTGGCTCTGCGACTTGTTGCCGTGGATCGCGTCGGCGTTGATGCCGGCCTGGACCAGCTGCTTGGCGACGCGGTCGGCGCCGTGCTTGGTGCGGGTGAACACCAGGACGCGGCGGATGGTCTCGTCGCGCAGGATCTCTGTCAGCAGCGAGCGCTTGTCGTCCTTCTCGACGAACATGACGCGCTGCTCGATCCGCTCGGCCGTGGTCGCGACCGGGGTCACCGCCACCTTGACCGGGTCGGTCAGCAGGCGGCCGGCGAGGTCGGCGATGTCGGTCGGCATGGTGGCCGAGAAGAACAGGCTCTGGCGCTTCGCCGGGATGGTGGCGACGACCTTCCGGATGGCATGGATGAAGCCCATGTCGAGCATCTGGTCGGCTTCATCCAGGACGAAGACTTCGAGCTCACTGAGCTTGATGGCGTTCTGGGACATCAGGTCGAGCAGGCGGCCCGGCGTGGCGACCAGGATGTCGACGCCCTGGGCCATGGTGCGGATCTGCGGGCCCATGCCGACGCCGCCGAACACGGTGGTGCGGGTCAGCGGCAGGTGACGGCCATAGACACGGAAGCTCTCGGCGATCTGGCTGGCCAGTTCGCGGGTCGGGCTCAGCACCAGCACGCGGCAGCCGCGGCGCGGCGCGGTGCGCCGGTCGGCCATCAGGCGATGCAGGATGGGCAGGGCGAAGGCGGCAGTCTTGCCGGTGCCGGTCTGGGCGACGCCCAGCAGGTCGCGGCCCTGCATGAGGTGGGGAATGGCCTGCGCCTGGATCGGCGTCGGCGTCTCGTAGTTCTCAGCCGCCAATGCCTTGAGGAGGAGCGGGTTGAGACCGAGATCGGTGAAATTGGTCAAAGGGGTGCTTTCGATAACAACGACGCCGAACCACCGACACCTCTCGGGCGTCGTGGGAATAAGCGCGGGGTTGACGATGACGCCCCGCGCGATCTGGGCAGTCGGATGGATTTTCGATCGGGACCGACAGGACGCATCCCGGAGGGAGCGTTCACGCGATCGGTCGCCGACGGCCGTATGACAGCGACCGGAATGTCGTTGCGCGGTGCACAAAAGTCAAGGTGATCCGTGTGTTGCATCCCTGACCTGCAGATCGGCTCAGATTATTTCCGTTCGGTTTTGCCGATCAGATAGCAGAAGCCATCGATTTTCCTTGCCGAAAAAGGCCTCGACGCGGGACGCTTGCGGCCATGAACGTCACCTTGCGTCAGATCGCCTATTTCACTGCGGTGGCCGAGGCCGGATCGGTCTCCGGCGGCGCCGCCGCGGTCGGTATCTCGCAATCGGCGATCACCGACGCGCTGAAGGCGCTAGAGGAACAGACCGGCGCGCGGCTGTTCGAACGCCACGCCCGCGGCGTCATCCTGACCTATCCCGGCCACCAGTTCCTGCGCCACGCCCGGGTGATCCTGGCCGCGGTGGCCGATGCCCAGAACGCGCTGAAGACCCTGCCCGAGGCGGTCCAGGGCACACTGCCGCTCGGCGTTACCACCATGGTGTCAGGCTATTTCCTGGCCGATCTGCTGGCCCGGTTCCGCCGGGTGTTCCCGAACGTCACCGTGCAGGTGATCGAGGAAGAACGGACCTATATCGAGCACCTGCTGATCAATGGCGAGATCACGGTCGCGGTGATGATCGTCTCGACGCTGGAGAACCGCGACGCCCTGGAAAGCGAGGTGCTGGTCCGGTCGGAAAGCCGGCTGTGGCTGCCGCCCGACCACCGCTTCATGTCGCGCGACGCCATCCCGCTGGCGGAGATCGTCGGCGAGCCGCTGATCGCGCTGGCGGTCGACGAGATCGTCGAGGCCAGCGACCTGTTCTGGCGCGCCGCCGGGCTGATCCCCGAGCGGGTGCTGCGCACCGCATCGGTCGAAGCCGTGCGCAGCCTGGTCGCGACCGGCGCCGGCATCGCCATCCTGCCTGATATGGCCTATCGCCCCTGGTCGCTAGAAGGTGACCGGATCGAGGCCCGGCCGATCGCCGACCCGTTGCCGACGCTGGATGTGGGCGTGGTCTGGCGCCTTGGCTCACCGCTCTCGACCCAGGCGGAGACCTTCATCCAGGTGGCGCGGACCCACCCGGCGCCACGCCTGCGCTCGCTGTAGCCATCGGTTTTGCCGATAGCAAATCAGGATATTTCATATTTCTCCGCGTCCGGGCAATGGACCTACCATTCTTCCCAACAAACCGCCCGCCACCACCGGACGAGCAACGGGGAGAACAAAGATGGGATCGCAATTGCGCCGAATCCTGGCCATGGGCAGCGCCCTGGCCGTGTTCGGCACCAGCACCCTGGCCGGCGCCGAGCCGCTGAAGGCGATCGGCAAGGGCGAGGGCCAGGTGGATATCGTCGCCTGGGCCGGCTATGTCGAACGCGGCGAGACAGACAAGGCCTATGACTGGGTCACCGGCTTCGAGAAGGAGACCGGCTGCAAGGTCAACGTCAAGATCGCCGGCACCTCGGACGAGATGGTCGCGCTGATGAACGAGGGCGGCTTCGACCTCGTCACCGCCTCGGGCGATGCCAGTCTGCGCCTGATTTATGGAAAGCGGGTGCAGGAGATCAACACTGACCTGATCCCGGGCTGGAAGACGGTCGACAAGCGGCTGCAGAACGCGCCGTGGTACACCGTCGACGGCAAGCATTACGGCGTGCCCTACCAGTGGGGCCCGAATGTGCTGGCCTACAACACCGACGTCTTCAAGACCCCGCCGACGAGCTGGAGCGTGGTGTTCGAGCCGCAGAACCTGCCGGACGGCAAGCCGAACAAGGGCCGGATCGAGGCCTATGACGGGCCGATCTATATCGCCGATGCCGCGCTGTATCTGATGAAGCACAAGCCCGAACTGGGCATCAAGGACCCGTACCAGCTGAACGAAGACCAGTACAAGGCAGCGACCGACCTGCTGCGCGGCCAGCGCCAGCTGGTGATGCGCTACTGGCACGACGCCTCGGTCCAGGTCGACGACTTCATCAACGAGGGCGTCGTCGCCTCCTCGACCTGGCCGTTCCAGGTCAATCTGCTGAAGTCGCAGAACAAGCCGATCGCCAGCGTCATCCCCGAGGAAGGCGCGACCGGCTGGGCCGACACCACCATGCTGCATGTCGACGCGGCGCACCCTAACTGCGCCTACAAGTGGATCGAGCATTCGCTGGACAAGAAGGTGCAGGGCGACCTGGCCGCCTGGTTCGGCTCGGTGCCGGTGGTGCCGGCGGCCTGCGAGGGCAACGAGTTGCTGGGCGCCGAGGGCTGCAAGGCCAACGGCTTCGAGAATTTCGACAAGGTCCACTTCTGGACCACGCCGCGCCAGCAATGCCCCGACCATCCGGAAGGCTGCGTCCCGTATCTGCGCTGGACCACGGACTACATCGCCATCCTCGGCGGCCGGTAGGTCCTACCCACCAACCATCTGTCATGCCCGGGCTTGACCCGGGCATCCAGAGATTGTCGACAGCCTCTGGATTGCCGGGTCAAGCCCGGCAATGACAGGAGAGGTTTAGGCCAAGCCCTTCCCCTATTCCGGGCGAACATCCATGACCGACAGCAGCATCGCAGTCCGCTTCGACCGGATCAGCCGCCATTTCGGGGCGGTGCGGGCGGTCAACGACGTCAGCTTCGAGATCCGCGACGGCGAGTTCTTCTCGATGCTCGGCCCCTCCGGCTCCGGCAAGACCACCTGTCTGCGCCTGATCGCCGGCTTCGAGCAGCCGACATCGGGGCATCTGCTGCTGCACGGCAAGGATGTCTCGACCACGCCGCCCTATGACCGCGACGTCAACACCGTGTTCCAGGACTACGCCCTGTTCCCGCATATGAGCGTGTGGGAGAACGTGGCCTACGGCCTGATGATCCGCCGCGTGCCGAAAGCGGAGCGCCGCCGCCAGGCCGAAGAGATGCTGGGCATGGTCAAGCTCGGCGACTTCGCCGGGCGCCGGCCGGCGCAACTGTCGGGTGGCCAGCGCCAGCGCGTCGCCCTGGCCCGCGCTTTGGTCAACCGCCCCTCGGTGCTGCTGCTGGACGAACCGCTCGGCGCGCTCGACCTCAAGCTGCGCGTGGCGATGCAGGAGGAGCTGAAGGCGCTGCAGCGCCAGGTCGGCATCACCTTCGTCTACGTCACCCACGACCAGGGCGAGGCCCTGGCGATGAGCGACCGGGTCGCGGTGTTCAACCTCGGCCGGATCGAGCAGATCGACACGCCAAGCGCGATCTACGACCGCCCGGCCACCGCCTTCGTCGCCGGCTTCGTCGGCGCCTCCAACATGGTCGACGCCGCCACCGCCGGCAGGCTGATGGGCCAGGACCGCGCCTTTGCCCTGCGGCCGGAGCGGATCCGCATCCTGATCAGCGGCCAGGCCGTGCCGGCGGATTCGGTCGAGGTGGCGGGCACGGTCGACGGCGTCAGCTTCCTCGGTGCCACCACCCGCTACCGCGTCGCCCTGGCCCCCGGCGGCGCCATCGACGTGGTCGAATCCAACCTCGATGCCCGGCCCAAGGCCCCCGGTGAGGCCGTCCGCCTGAGCTGGCGCCGCGACCATGCTCACCCGCTGGCGGATGTCGCGGCATGAGCACCGCCGCCCTCCCCGCCCCGATCGCCGACGGCTTCGGCCGGCGCACCGCCCGGCTCTTGTACCGCAACGGCTGGCTGGTGCTGCTCCTGCTGCTGGTGCCGCCGATCCTGT
Organism: Inquilinus sp.; assembly: GCF_057815775.1. NCBI lineage: Bacteria > Pseudomonadati > Pseudomonadota > Alphaproteobacteria > Rhodospirillales > Rhodospirillaceae > Inquilinus > Inquilinus sp. The sequence goes on along the minus strand of NZ_JBYRFX010000031.1, from coordinate 11,190 downwards.
GGCTCGGCGTGATCTATCTCGGCTCGCTGTTCGCGCTGCTGCTGCAGAGCTTCTATTCCGTCGACGACTTCACCGGGATGATCGTCCCGGAATTCACCCTGTCGACCTACGGCCAGCTGTTCACCGCCGCCAACATGGACGTCCTGCTGCGCACCGGGATGATGGCGGCGTCGGTCACCGTCGTCTGCGCCCTGATCGCCTTCCCGATCGCCTATTACGCGGCGCGCTACGCCACCGGCCGGACCAAGGCGGCGTTCTACATCGCGATCATGCTGCCGCTGTGGTCGAGCTACCTGGTCAAGGTCTATGCCTGGAAGCTGATCCTGTCGCGCGAGGGCGTGATCACCTGGCTGGCCGACCAGCTGCACCTGACCTGGCTCTTGGACGGCATCCTGGCTTTGCCGGTGGTCGGCGGCCCGTCCCTGTCCAGCGCCTATCTCGGCACCGCCACGGTGTTCGTCTATATCTGGCTGCCCTACATGATCCTGCCGCTGCAGGCGTCGCTGGAGCGGGTGCCGCGGTCGCTGACCGAGGCCTCGGCCGATCTCGGCGCCAAGCCGGGACAGACCTTCCGCACCGTGATCCTGCCGCTGGCCTTCCCCGGCGTGGTCGCCGGCTCGATCTTCACCTTCTCGCTGACCCTGGGCGACTACATCATCCCCGGCATCATCGGCTCGTCCCGGCCCTTCATCGGCCAGGTGGTGCTGCAGCTGCAGGGCACCGCCGGCAACGTGCCACTGGCCGCCGCCTTCACCGTGGTGCCGATCGCGATCATGGCCGTCTATCTCACCGCGGCGAAACGCCTGGGGGCCTTCGATGCACTCTGACATCGCCGCCAAGCCCGCCGCCGGCAAAGCCTCGGCCGGCCGCGGCGCGCCCTGGGGTCTCAGGCTGACGGCGCTCGGCGGCATCCTGTTCCTGCATGTGCCGCTGCTGTTCATCCTGCTCTACGCCTTCTCCAGCGACGAGAAGACCTTCCAGTTCCCGCCGCCGGGCCTGACCGCGCACTGGTTCGCCGTTGCCTGGTCCGACCGGCCGGACATCTGGGCCGCGCTGGGGCTGTCGGTGCGGATCGCGGCGATGGCGACGGTGCTGGCCATCGTGCTGGGCACCTGCGCCGCGGCCGCAGTCTGGCGCAGCAAGTTCTTCGGGCGGGAGACGCTGTCGCTGCTGATCATCCTGCCGATCGCCCTGCCCGGCATCATCACCGGCATCGCCCTGCGGTCGGCCTATGCGCTGCTGGAGATCCCATTCAGCTTCTGGACCATCGTCATCGGCCACGCCACCTTCTGCATCGTCGTGGTCTACAACAACGTGCTGGCCCGGTTCCGCCGCACCTCCGGCTCGCTGATCGAGGCATCGATGGACCTCGGCGCCGATGGGTTCCAGACCTTCCGCCATGTGGTGCTGCCGAACATCGCCACGGCGCTGCTGGCCGGCGGCATGCTGGCCTTCGCCCTCAGCTTCGACGAAGTCATCGTCACGACCTTTACTGCAGGCCAGCAGCAGACGCTGCCGATCTGGATGCTGACCGAACTGATCAAGCCGCGGCAGCGGCCGGTGACGAACGTCGTGGCGATCATCGTCATCATCGTCACCTTCCTGCCGATCCTCGGCGCCTATTACCTGACCCGCGACACACACGATTTCTCCGGCTCCGGGAAGTGAGGAGACAGTCCATGGATATCGAGCTTCTGATCGACGGCGCCCTGGTGAAGGGCGAAGGCCAGCCCGAGAAGGTGCTGAACCCGGCCACCGGCCGGCTGATCGTCGACGTGCCGGAAGCCTCGCAGCAGCAACTCAACGCCGCCGTCGCCGCCGCCGCCCGCGCCTTCGAAAGCTGGTCGCAGACCACGCCGGCGCAGCGGGCGGGACGCCTGCTGAAGCTGGCCGACGCGATCGAGCGCGAGGCCGAGGCCTTCGCTCGGCTGGAATCGCTGAACTGCGGCAAGCCCTATGCCCGGGTGCTGGAAGACGAGATCCCGGCGATCATCGACACCTTCCGCTTCTTCGCCGGCGCCACCCGCTGCCTGACCGGGTCGGCCGCGGGCGAATACGTCGCCAACCACACCAGCATGATCCGGCGCGACCCGATCGGCGTGGTCGGGTCGATCGCGCCGTGGAACTACCCGCTGATGATGCTGGCCTGGAAGGTCGCCCCGGCACTGGCCGCCGGCAACACCGTGGTGATGAAGCCGTCGGAGCAGACGCCGCTGACCGCGCTGAAGCTGGGCCGCACCCTGGCCGAGATCTTCCCGAAGGGCGTCATCAACATCGTCGCCGGCCGCGGCGAGACCGTGGGCGCCGGGCTGACCGGGCACCCGCAGGTGCGGATGGTGTCGCTGACCGGCGACATCGCCACCGGCCAGAAGGTGCTGCAATCCGCAGCCAAGACCCTGAAGCGCACGCATCTGGAGCTCGGCGGCAAGGCGCCGGTGCTGGTGTTCGACGATGCCGATGTCGAGGCTGTCGTGGCCGGCGTCCGCGCCGGCGGCTTCTACAATGCCGGCCAGGACTGCACCGCCGCCTGCCGCGTCTATGCCGGGCCGAAGATCTACGACCGGCTGGTGGCCGACCTGGCCGGCGCCGTCGCCAGCCTGAAATACGGCGCGCCGGAAGATGCGGTGAGCGAGATCGGCCCCCTGATCAGCGAACGCCAGCGCGAGCGGGTGGCCAGCTTCGTCGAACGCGCGGCGGCGCAGAAGCACACCGAGATCCTGGCCGGCGGCGGCAAGGCCGAGGGCGGCGGCTTCTTCTTCAAGCCGACCCTGGTGGCCGGCGCGCTGCAGACCGACGAGATCGTCCGCAAGGAGGTGTTCGGCCCGGTGGTGTCGGTCACCCGCTTCGACGACCCGGACGCCGCCATCGCCTGGGCCAATGACAGCGATTACGGCCTCGCCTCCTCGGTCTGGACCAGCAATGTGAAGACGGCGCTGAAGACCTCGGCCCGGCTGCAATATGGCTGCGTCTGGGTGAATGCGCATTTCACCCTGACCGCCGAGATGCCGCATGGCGGGCTGAAGATGTCCGGCTACGGCAAGGACATGTCGATGTACGGGCTGGAGGACTACACCGTCGTCCGCCACGTCATGATGAACTTCAGCTGAGGCTCACCGGCAGGCCACGTTCATCGGCGCATCCGTGGCGGCACGGCTCGCGCCGATGCTCGCCGTGACAGCCAAAGCGCCGGCCCGGCGCGCGCCGCCGGATGTCTGGTGTAACCAAGCTCCCTGCTCTCGAAATGGCTTCGTAACATGACGTTGCGAAGACTGGGACAATGACAGGGAGCGATTTCAGACGATGGCCAACCAGCCTTTGTCCGAGGTGGTCGTCGGATGGATCCACCAGGTCACCGTCGGGATGGCGCGCCCGGCGGGGCAGACGACACGTTCCTCGACGATGTCCGACCAAGCCGTCGGCGACGCCCACGCCGCCCTGACCGGCCGTGCGGCGACCTGGCCGGACAGCGCGCAGCGCGAAGAGGCCCGGGCGCTCGCAGACGAGGTCGCAGCCCTGTTGCCCCGCCTGAAGGCGACCGAGGCTGAACTCTATACCCTCGCCGCACGGAACTTTACCGATCTGTCCAGGCGCGTCGCTAAGCGGGCGGCCGGCAACGCGCCCCTGCCGACCGAGCTTGCCGAACTCCGCGTTTTGCGGTCCGGCCTCCTCGCCCCCGTCGAACCGACGGATGAGAACCAGCGGCAAAGTGCCAGCGACGGCAAGGCCTATGCCGCCGCCTTGCTGGAGCAGGTCACCCAGGGCAAGCTCAATCCCGGGCTGGCGACGTCTCGGCAGACGACGGCGCTCCTCCTCGCCCTCGAAGATTTCGACCGCCACATCGCCGGGCTCATCGCCGCCGATGAGTGGGTGTTGCTGGCCGCGGCCATCCGGGCGCTCGATGAATTGGCGCCGCCTGACAGCAAGAACAAACCGAACCGGACGGTGGTTGAGGAGATGGCCGTCGCGCTGTCGGAGCGGCTCGGCGCCACGGCCACCACGATGCTGGCCCGGACGCCGCAGCAGGAACGGACATCTGCCGAGAGGGCGCCCACCGATATCCTCGTTCATCTGGCATCGGCGCTGCGCCAGTTCGCGGACCGGTATCCAGAGATTGCCGAACTGAAGGAGCTGCAGCGCCGTGGCCGGGCGCTTTTCATGGCGCATGGCGCGGATCGGGCGGCCGTGGACGCCGTGCTCGAAGAGGCGCAGGCTCTCGGGGACCGTGCCCCCGGCATCCAAGCCGTGGCGCTGAATCTGCGCCAGCAATTGCCGCCGCCCGGCAAGGAACAGTCCCGGGGACAGCAGCACGACAATCTCTATGGCCGCGTGTTCGAGACGAAATTCGCGGCGGCTCTGGTGTCCCAGCCTCCCGCGGCGTTTATCGACGCTTGCGACAGCGTTGGCCGGGCTTTCGCCAATCGGCTCGAACAGCTGCATGACGAGGATGAGGAATTCGCCAGGAGTGTCAGGGGCCGGGAAAAGCCGGCCAGCGGCGTCGAGCGCGCTGCGGAGGAGGCTGCGAAGATCTATGGCGAGAAAAACCCACGGCCCTGGTCCCGCAGCGTGCCAGCCATGGGACGTATGGCCGAAGTCGCCAAGAAGAAGGGCGGCTATGCGGCCCTGGAAGCCATCATCGGGTTTTTCGACGAAATCCCGGAGACGGGGCACGGCACCCTTGCTGCCTTTTCGCTGATGGCCCAGCTCTCCGCGGAACTGGCCTATCGGCGAAAGCCCAAGCCCGCATGGATGGTGCCGGCGGATCGGATCTACAGTGAGGTGATCACTCCCCAGAAGAGCACTGAACTCGCCTGGTCGAAGGACAGGATACCGAAGACCGATGCCGTCGGCATCACGCTGCTGCATCAGCCCCTGGCCGCGCAGGACGCTTCCAGGGCGCGAAGCATACGGCCCGTCACCTACAATCGCTTTGGCAAACGGCATGAAGACGCAGACTTCGCCGATGAAGGAAGCTCAGACACGATGAGCATGGCTCATGAAAAGGGGCTGCCCTACGGCACCGGCGTCTCCGGCAATACAAACATGCTGCTGCATCTGTTCCACCATCTGAAGCAAACCGATGCGGATGTTCTCGCAGGTATTCCCGCGGCCGATGTCGTCATGATGTCGGCCATGCTGATGATTCACGACGGCGGGCACTCCCTCCACGAGGTGCTGTGGGTGGCCAATCTGCTCGACCGGGATTGCGCCCTGGGCCTCGATCTCGGGGACCCGGACAATCCGAACGCCTTCGTCTCGGACTACGATGCCTTCTTCAAGAAATTCAATGACGAGACGGCCGCTGTCCTTCGGGCGGCGGCCGATCAGGCCTACGCCCAGACCCTGGACTATCTGGACCAGCACAGCGCCTTTGCCAGCGCGGGTCTGCACCTCTCCTAGCATTGCGGCTATATCCGATGGCGATGACCTTGCGCCCGGTCGCGGCAGGGCATCGCTGATGGCGAGCCATCACAGGTAAGGGTTGTGCCCGCAGGTCGGGTTCGTGCATACGAACCCGATACATCCCTGGCGTCGCGGTGTTGGGTTCGCCGAGGCGAACCCAACCTACGGGCCTGCAACAGCAATCGGCAGCCCTTTGCCCCAGTCCATCACCATCATCGGCGGCGGTCCCGCCGGCCTGATCGCAGCACAGCGCCTGGCCGAGGCCGGGCGGCGGGTCACCGTCTACGACCGCATGCCGACGGTCGGGCGGAAGTTCCTGATGGCCGGGCGCGGCGGGTTGAACCTGACCCATTCCGAACCGCTGGACAGTTTCGTCACCCGCTACGGCGCCGCCGGAACGTGGATGGAGCCGCTGGTCCGCGCCTTCACGCCTGATGATCTGCAAGCCTGGAGCCACGACCTCGGCATCCCGACCTTCGTCGGTTCCAGCGGCCGCGTGTTCCCGCAGAGCCTGAAGACCTCGCCGCTGCTGCGCGCCTGGCTCGGCCGGCTGGCGCAGCTGGGGGTCGAGATCCGCACCCGGCACGACTGGACCGGCCTGACCGACGACAACCGCCCGGTTCTGCGCGGGCCGGACGGCGAGACCACTGCCGAGGCCGACACCACCATCCTGGCACTGGGTGGCGCCAGCTGGCCGCGGCTGGGTGGCGACGGTGGCTGGGCCGCGATCCTGGCCACGCGCGGCGTCGATATCGCGCCGCTGGCCCCGGCCAATGCCGGCTTCGACATCGCCTGGTCGTCCCATCTGCGCGACCGCTTCGCCGGCACGCCGCTGAAGCGCATCGCCCTGTCCTTCGATGGCCGCACAGTGCGCGGCGAGGCCGTCATTGCCCGCACCGGCATCGAAGGCGGCGCCGTCTACGCCCTCGGCCCCGCGCTACGCGATGCGATCGGCCGGGATGGCAGCGCCACCCTGACGCTCGATTTGCGGCCCGACATGAGCCTGGCCGAGGCCTCGGAGCGGCTGGGTCACACCGGCAGCAGCGACAGCGCCCCGAACCGGCTGCGCCGTGCCCTGTCCCTGCCCGGCCTGGCCTATCCGCTGCTGCGCGAAGCCTTCCGGCCCGAAGCACTGGCGACGCCGGAGGCGTTGGCCGTCGCCATCAAGGCGATCCCGCTGCGCCTGACCGGCATCCGGCCGCTGGACCGCGCCATCTCGACCGCCGGCGGCATCCGCATCGATGCCCTGACGCCGGAGCTGGAACTGCGCGGCCTGCCCGGCCTGTTCGCCTGCGGCGAGATGCTGGATTGGGAGGCGCCGACCGGCGGCTACCTGCTGCAGGGCTGCTTCACCACCGGCGTCGCCGTGGCCCGGGGCCTGCTGCGGCAGCCTGCAATTTCCTCGACAGACCCGGAAGCGCCTCTCTAGCGTGGCGCAGCATCGATCACGAAAGGCTGCGCCATGACCGACCCGGTTCTCACCGAAATCAACGGCCCGGCCATGACCATCCGGCTGAACCGGCCGGAGAAGAAGAACGCCATCAGCCTGGCGATGTATGACGCGCTGACCGCGGCGCTGAAGGCCGCCGCGGCCGATCCTGCCATCCGCCTGGTCATCCTGCGCGGCGGCGATGATTTCTCCGCCGGCAACGACATCGCCGATTTCCTCGCCGGCGGCGGCGAGACCGGGCTGCGGCCGGTGCTGGACTTCCTCGACGCGCTGGCCGGCTTTCCGAAGCCTGTCGTGGCCGGGGTGCGCGGTGCCGCCATCGGCATCGGCACCACCATGCTGCTGCGTTGCGACGTGGTGCTGGCCACCCCCTCGGCCCGGTTCCAGCTGCCCTTCGTCCAGCTCGGCCTGGTGCCCGAGGCGGCGTCCACCCTGCTGCTGCCCGCGGCGGCCGGCCATCTGAAGGCTTCCTGGTGGCTGCTCACCGGCGAAGGCTTCGATGCCGAGGCGGCACTCGCAGCCGGGCTGATCACCCGGCTGATCGCCGAGACCACGCTGGACGCCGAGCTCACGGCCGTGGCCGCCCGGCTGGCCGCCCTGCCCCCGGCCGCGCTGCGCCAGACCAAGGCGCTGCTGCGGGCGCCGCACGCGGCAGAGGTGCGCGAGACCATGACCCGGGAGGTCGAAGCCTTCGGAGCCCAGCTGAAATCCGCCGAGGCGAAAGAGGCATTCACCGCCTTCCTGGAAAAGCGGAAGCCGGATTTCAGTCGGTTCGAGTGATCGTGCAACCGAGATGATTGGGGACTCCGGCAGCAAGATGACTGACCAGGCTTTTCAGGCTTTAAGTCTAGCTCTGGTCTAAGTTTTTATTGTCATTGCCCGGCTTGACCGGGCAATCCAGAGGCCGCTCTGGCCGCCCCTGGATGCCACGGTCAAGCCGTGGCATGACAATAGAAAGGCGACGGCTGATTTTCAATATTCCGGCAAATTTAGAAACAGTACAGAAACATAAAGCCGGACGAATACATCCACTCTGGCGCATCCATCGACAGAATCTGTGAGTTCAAATACAATCGACACAGGCAGATCGGGCTGTGTTCCTGCTGGCAGACGCCTGTCGATTGCTCAGGCTGCCGGCGCGGAACGCGGCCCGGCCTGCGCCGGTTGGTCGCACTGTGCGAAGCGCGGCGGCAGCGATCGACGGAAACGGCTTCCATCCCCGTGCAGGCGGCGTGGGGAGGGTGGACTGGCATGGATGATATCGGATGGATGCAGGAGCAGGCGACACCAACACCGGGACGGCGGCCAGGCCGCGGACCCGGTATCGGGTGCTGCGCATCGTCATCGGGCTGGTCATCGCCGGCCTGATCGCGTTCGGCACCTATCGGTTCGTCACCGCGCCCGGCAGCGCCCCGCAGACCAGGGCCGGCCGTTTCGGCGATGCTTCGGCCCAGCCCGTCGGCGTCGCCACCGTCACCAAGGGCGACATCAAGATCACGCTCGATGCGCTCGGCACCGTCACGCCGCTGGCCACCGTCACGGTGAAGCCGCAGATCGCCGGCGAGTTGATCGAGGTCGGCTTCCAGGAGGGGCAGGAGGTCAAGAAGGGCGATTTCCTGGCCCAGATCGACCCCCGCCCCTATCAGGTGGCGCTGGAGCAGGACCAGGGCCAGCTGACCAAGGACCAGGCGGTGCTGGCCCAGGCGCAGAGCGACCTGGCACGCTACCAGGGCATGCTGAAGGCCAATGCCGTCTCGCGCCAGCAGGTCGACGACCAGGCCTTCCTGGTGCAGCAGACCCAGGGCACGATCCAGGCCGACCAGGCGGCGATCGACACCCAGAAGCTGAATCTCGACTATTGCCACATCGTGGCGCCGGTCGCCGGCCGCGTCGGCCTGCGCCAGGTCGACGCCGGCAACTACGTCCAGCTCAGCGACGCCGCCGGCCTCGTCGTCATCACCCAGATGCAGCCGATCTCGGTCATCTTCACCCTGCCCGAAGACAACCTGCCTCAGATCCTGGCCCGCACCCATGCCGGCGCGACCCTGCAGGTGATCGCCTTCGACCGGACCGGCACCAAGCAGATCGCCGTCGGCACGCTGTCGACCGTCGACAACCAGATCGACACCAGCACCGGCACGGTCAAGCTGCGCGCGGCCTTCGATAACACCGACGAAAGCCTGTTCCCGAACCAGTTCGTCAACGCCCGTCTGCTGGTGGACACGCTGCAGAACGTGGTCACCGTGCCCAGCGCCGCGATCCAGCACGGCGCGCCGGGCACCTTCGTCTATCTCGTCGGCCAGGACGGCACCGTGTCGGTCCGCACGATCCAGGCCGGCGCCGTCGACGGCCAGATGACGGCGGTCGAGAACGGATTGTCCGAGGGCGACAAGGTCGTGATCGACGGCACCGACCGGCTGCGCGACGGCGCCCACGTGACCGTCGCCACCGACAATGGTGTCGCCGCACCGGCGGGGACCGCCGCGCCCACCGGCCAGAACCGGCGCCGCGACCACAGCCAGGGACAAGATCAGGGCCAAGGACAGGGTCAAGGCCAGCACCGTCGCCACGACGGCCAGACCCAGCCACAGACCCCAGGCCAGCCTCAAGCCCCGGCCCAACCTGCTGCCCCAACCCAGCCGCAGTCGAACGGATGAGCGCCCGGGACCGCCTGGACGGAATCCGGCCATGAACCCGTCCCGCCTGTTCATCCTGCGCCCGGTCGGCACCTCGCTGCTGATGGCGGCGATCCTGCTGGTCGGCGCGGTGGCCTACCGCTTCCTGCCGCTGTCCGCCCTGCCGGAGGTCGACTACCCGACCATCCAGGTCCAGACCTTCTATCCCGGGGCGAGCCCGGAGGTGATGACATCCTCGGTCACCGCCCCCCTGGAGCGGCAGTTCGGCGAGATGCCCGGGCTGAACCAGATGACCTCCGCCAGCTCGGCCGGCGCGTCGGTCATCACCCTGCAATTCGGCCTCGACCTCAGCCTCGACATCGCCGAGCAGGAGGTGCAGGCGGCGATCAATGCCGCCGGCAACCTGTTGCCGGGCGACCTGCCGGCACCGCCGATCTACGCCAAGGTCAACCCGGCCGACGCGCCGATCCTGTCGCTGGCCGTCACCTCGAAGACGCTGCCGCTGACCGACCTGGAAAACCTGGTCGACACGCGGCTGGCGCAGAAGATCTCGCAGCAGCCGGGCGTCGGCCTGGTCAGCCTCAGCGGCGGCGCCCGGCCGGCCGTGCGCATCCAGGTCAACCCGCAGGCGCTGGCCGCCTATGGGCTGAACATCGACGACGTGCGCAGCACCCTGGGCAACGTCAACGTCAACACGCCGAAGGGCAGCTTCGACGGCCCGACCCGGTCGTCGACCATCAACGCCAACGACCAGATCACCAAGGCCGAGGATTATCGCGACGTCGTGGTGGCGTTCCGTGACGGCGCGGCGATCCGGCTGTCCGACGTCGCCACCGTGGTCAACGGGCCGGAGAACGGCAAGCTCGCCGCCTGGGCCGGCACCACCCCGGCCATCATCGTCAATGTCCAGCGCCAGCCGGGCGCCAACGTCATCGAGGTGGTGGACGGGATCAAAGCGCTGCTGCCGCAGATGGAGACGAGCCTGCCGGCCGCGGTCGACATCGATGTCCTCAGCGACCGCACCGTCACCATCCGCGCCTCGGTCGCCGATGTCGGCTTCGAGTTGATGCTGTCGGTGGCGCTGGTGGTGATGGTGATCTTCCTGTTCCTGCGCACCATGGCGGCGACGCTGATCCCCAGCCTGTCGGTGCCGCTGTCGCTGGTCGGCACCCTGGCGGTGATGTACCTGCTGGGCTTCAGTCTGGACAACCTGTCGCTGATGGCGCTGACCATCGCCACCGGCTTCGTCGTCGACGACGCCATCGTGATGATCGAGAACATCGCCCGCTTCGTCGAGGAAGGCGAAAAGCCGCTGGCGGCGGCGCTGAAAGGCGCCGAGCAGATCGGCTTCACCATCATCTCGCTAACCGTGTCGCTGATCGCGGTGCTGATCCCGCTCTTGTTCATGGGTGAGGTGGTCGGGCGCCTGTTCCACGAATTCGCCATCACCCTGGCGGTGACCATCGTGATCTCGGCGGTGGTCTCGCTCACCCTGGTGCCGATGCTGTGCGCCAAGCTGCTGCGGCACCGGCCGGAGGCCGAGCGCGGCCGGTTCGACCGGACGGCGGAGCGCGGCTTCAACTGGATCATCGGCCAGTACGGCCGGGCCCTGAACCGGGTGCTGGACCACCAGAGGCTGACTCTGCTGGTGGCGCTGGCGACGCTCGGCGTCACCGTGCTGCTGTACGTCATGATCCCGAAGGG
>NZ_JBYRFX010000030.1:0-14219 GCF_057815775.1 Inquilinus sp. | reverse complement strand
GAGGTGATCGAGCGGCTGGTCGGCCTGCAGTCGCAATCCCCGACCGCCGGCTATGTCGGGCTGTGGACGCGGCTGGAGCGGTTCGAGCTGGAGGATCTCGCGATCCTGATCCGCGACCGGAAGGCGGTGCGCATCGCCCTGATGCGATCGACCATCCACCTGGTCGCCGCCCGCGACTGCCAGGCGCTGTACCCGGTGCTGCAATCGGTGCAGGAGCGGGCGCTGATGACCGGCTCGCCCTATGGCAAACAACTGGCGGGAGTCGACCTGGAGGCACTGGTCGCAGCCGGTCGCCGGCTGCTGTTCCTGCAGCCGCGTACCTTGGACGAGCTCGGCAAACTGCTGCAGGCGCAAGGGCCCGACCGCGACGCCAAGTCCCTGTCCTCGGCCATCCGCAACCTGGTGCCGCTGGTCCAGCTGCCGCCGCGCGGGCTGTGGGGCATCGGCGGCCTGCCGGTCTGCACCCCGGCGGATCTATGGCTGCGCGGGGCGTTCGGCACCGACACCGCGCCGGATGCGATGCTGCTGCGCTATCTCGCGGCATTCGGCCCGGCCAGCGTCCAGGACATGCAGCACTGGTCGGGCCTGACCCGGCTGCAACCCGTGGTGGAGCGGCTGCGGCCCCGGCTGTTGAGCCTGCGCGATGAACGGGGCCGCGAGCTGTTCGACCTGCCCGATGCGCCGCGGCCCGCCGCCGACAGTCCGGCGCCGCCGCGCTTCCTGCCGGAATACGACAATCTGCTGCTGTCGCATGTCGATCGCGACCACGTCATCGCCGACCACCACCGCCCGCGGGTCTATGGCAACAGCATGCCGCCGGTGCTGCTGGTGGACGGTATGGTCCGCGGCAGCTGGAAGGTAACGCAGGCTCGCGGCGGCGCCGTGCTGCGCATCGACCCATTCGAGCCGCTGTCCCAGGCCGACAGCGCCGCCGTTTCCCAGGAGGGCGAGCGGCTGCTGGATCTGGTGGCCGAGGGTGCGACCAGCCGCGAGATTCGGATCGCCGGGATCTAAGCTCCCGTCACTGCCAGGAAGCGATCGATGCGGTCCCGGGCGGCATCGGCCAGCGCGCCGGGGAAGGCGGTGAAGCCATGCACGCCGCCGGGATGGACCGCGAGGTCCGCTCGGTTGCCGGCCGCGACCCAGCGGCCATGCATGAACAGTGTGTCGTCCAGCAGCAGGTCGAGTGTGCCAACTGTGAACAGGGCCGGCGGCAGGCCGCGCAGATCGGCATAGAGCGGCGACACATCGGGGTCGCGGCGGTCGATGCCCGGCGGCACGAAGGCGGCGATCACCGATTCCACCCGGGCGCGGGTGGTGACCAGCGCCGCAGCGCCGTGGCGCACGCTTGGCGTCATCGTCAGGTCATAGGCGCCGAACATCAGCGCGGCGCCGCAGAAAGCCCCGCCATGGCCGGCATCGCGCAGCCGCAACAGGGTGACAGCAGAGAGATGGGCGCCGGCGGATTCGCCGCCGATCAGCAGGCGGCGGGTGCCGAAGCGCGGCCCGGCGCTCTCGATCAGCCACAGCGCCGCCGCCTCGCAATCATCCGGCGCGGCGGGATACGGGTGCTCCGGCGCCAGCCGGTATTCGACACTGACCACGGCCAGGCCGGTACGGTCGGCGATGCGCTCATGGTCGCCGTCGCGCATGTCAGTGGTGCCGATGGTCCAGCCGCCGCCATGGATGTGCAGCAAGACGCCGCGCGGCTGCGCCGGCGCGATCACGCGCAGGACGATGTCGTGGCCGCCCTTGCCGCGGATCGAAAGGGTCTCGGCCCGCGGCGACCGTGGCGTGGCCGGGATGGTGCCGTCGCCGCGAGCGAACACCGCGCGGGCCGTCGCCATGTCGGGGGGCGGCACGGCTGCCGCCATCTTGCGGGCCACCTCGGTCTTGATCGCCCAAGTCTCGTCGGAGATCGCGGCCGGCGCGAACAGCGACGGGTCTGGAAACTCTGCCACGATGTCATCCTCCTGTCGGCCGGCGGCGGCGCAGGATAGACGCGACCCCGATGCAAAGGCGAGCCGCCGATACCACCCGGGGCTGCCTTCTGGCATGCTGCTTGCGTCATTCCGGGGCAGGAACGGCATCGGGAACCATGGCCAGGCGAGCCGCGGACCGCTCCCGACCCGCCACCGCAGCCGCGGTGCCGGGCGGGATGACCAGGGAGAGCATGAAATGGACGGTCTGGATTCCTCGGTCTTCGCCATCAGCCGCCCGGCGCTGCACGATTATGCGGCAGTGGCGCGGCCGGATGTCATGGTCGAGTGCTATCGCAGCGACGCCGGGCAGATGGACTCCTGCGGCACGCTGCATCGCCTGTCGCTGAACTGTACCGGCCACGGCCGCTACGCCTTCCGCATCGGCGACGGGCCGACCCAGCGGGTGGCCCGGCCGCGCTACACCCTGGGCGTCCAGCCGGCGGGGCTGCCGCTGTTCGTCGATGGCGACGGCGCCGACTACATCTCGATCTTCCAGCACCCCGACACCTACCGCCAGGTCGGCCAAGAGATCGGGACGGCAAATTTCGAGGCGGCCGAGATGCTGGTTGCGGCTGATCCGGTGACCGTCCATGTCGCCCTGGCCCTGGCCGAGCTGGCCCGCCACCCCGAGGCCACCGATCCGCTGCTGGCGGAACAGCTAGGCATCGCCTTTGCCGCCTGCACGCTGCGCCTGCTGTCGCACCGCCCGGCGCCGCAGGCGGCCCGCCCCGACGCCCTGGCGCCCGACCGGCTGCGCCGGGTGCTGGACCATATCGAGGCGGCGCTGGAGGATGGCGATCTGAGCCTGGCCGACCTTGCCGCCATCGCCCATCTCAGCCCATTCCATTTCAGCCGGGCCTTCAAGGCGGCGACCGGCAACGCGCCGCACCAGTTCGTGCTGGCGCGGCGGGTGGAGCGCGCCAAGGCGATGCTGGCGCGGCGCGACCTGCCGCTGGCCGAGATCGCCTACCGTGCCGGCTTCGCCAGCCAGGCCCATTTCTCCACCGCCTTCCGCCGTGCCACCGGCACCACCCCGGCGCGCTACCGCGCCGACGCCTGACCGCGGCCGCAAGTTCCGGCAACGGAAGCGCAGGATTGTGAAAGAGCGCCGGCGGCGGGCCGCGCCATGATCGGGCGAGATCAGCCGGAGACCCGCCGATGCCCTTCGCCCAGGCCCACCCGATCACCGACATCTGCTTCCTGGTCGAGGATGTGGAGCGCGCGGTCGCCTTCTATGTCGACAAGCTGGGCTTCAAGCTGCGGCGCCGGGCGCCGGGCTTCGCCGATTTCAAGGGTGCCGGTCTGACCCTGGCGCTGTGGGAGATCGGCCATATCGCCGAGCACACCGGGGTGTCGGACCGCCGTGCCCCGCCCCTGGTGCACAAGGCCTGCGCCGCAGCCGAGCTACCATCGCCCGAGACGGTCGATGCCGTCTATCTCGAGCTGAGCACGCTGGGGGTGCCGTTCCAGCGTCCGCCCGAGGATTATGCCTGGAACGCGCGCTGCGCCTATTTCACCGACCCGGACGACAATCTGTGGGAACTCTATGCCTGGCTCGACGGCGGCCCGGTGGGCGACGTCGACGGCCCGGCCGCGTGACGGAGGACAGCATGAGCAGATCCGTGTTCGACCGCCGCACCGTGCTGAAGGGCGCCGCCTGGTCGGCCGCCGCCTTCGGCGCCGGCATCACGCTGAAGATCCCGGAGGGCCGGGCCGAAGACGCCAGCGTGGTGATCAAATCCGACTGGCTGATCAGCACCGGCCAGATCGGCGACGTCGTGGCGCTGAAGCGCGGCCTGTTCGAGGCCGAGGGGCTGGCGGTCGAGTTCTCGCCCGGCGGCCCGAACTCCGCCACCGTGCCGCCGGTGGTCACCGGCCAGGCGGCGCTGGGCCAGTTCTCCGATTCGGCGCAGCTGCTGCTGGCCCGCGCCTCCGGCGTGCCGGTCAAGATCATCGCCTGCGGCTACCAGTCGGGGCCTTTCGCCTTCTACTCCCTGCCGAAGGCGCCGATCCGCAGCGTCCATGACATGATCGGCAAGCGCATCGGCATCCAGCCGAACGCGCGCTTTGTGCTGGACGCCATCCTGGCGCAGAACAAGATCGACCCGTCGCAGCTGGACATCACCAATATCGGCTTCGACATGACGCCGCTGCTGACCGGCCAGGTCGACGCCGTGACCGGCTGGGTCACCAACACCAAGGCGCTGTCGGTGATCGGGCCGGACCGGATCGACCTTATGATGAAGGACACCGGCCTGCCCTCCTACTCCAACGTCTATTTCGCCACCGACGCCGCCCTGGCCGACCATGCCGATGTGCTAGCAAAGTTCCTGCGCGCCGTGGCCAGGGGCTGGGCCTGGACCCATGAGCACCCGAAGGAAGCGGTGGACCTGACCGTCGACGCCTACCCGCAGCTGGACCGGGAGACCGAGCAGGCCACGATCGGGCTGGTGCTGTCGCTCAGCTTCAACGCCGACACCAAGGCCAAGGGTTGGGGCGTGTTCGACCCCGCCGGCATCGCCGAGCAGGTGCGGATCTACGATTCGATCGGCCAGTTCCAGGGCAACACGCCGAAGCCCGAGGATTGCTGGTCGACCGCGATCCTGGACCTGACCGCCGCCGACCGGCCGAAGCTGGGGTGAGCCTGGGGATGGAAAGCGGGCCCGCGATCGCCTGCCGGAGCCTGGCCATCGGCTATCCCGCTGTCGGCCACGGCGCCGGTGCGGTGCCGGTGCTGGACGGCGTCGACCTCGATGTGCCGCTGGGCGGCTTCCTGACCATCCTCGGCCCGTCCGGCTGCGGCAAGTCCACCCTGCTGCGGGTGGTGGCGGATCTGCTGGCGCCGATCGGCGGCGACATCGCCGTGCTGGGCGGCCCACCCGCGCAGGCCCGGGCGCGGCGCGAGATCGGCTTCGTGTTCCAGGACCCGACCCTGCTGCCCTGGCGCAATGTGCGCGCCAATATCGAGCTGCCGCTGCAGGTCGGTGGCGGCCGTGCCGCCCGGGCTCAAGGTGTGGCGACGGAGGAGCTGCTGGCGCTGCTCGGCCTCGACGGGCTGGCCGGGCGGATGCCGGACCAGCTGTCCGGCGGTCAACGCCAGCGCGTGGCGATCGCCCGTGCCCTGCTGTCCCGGCCGCGCATCCTGCTGATGGACGAACCGTTCGGCGCGCTGGACGAGATCACCCGCGACCGGCTGAACGACGAGATGCTGGCGCTGTGGCGCCGCACCGGCACCACCATCCTGTTCGTGACCCACAGCATCGCAGAGGCCGCCTATCTCGGCCAGCAGGTGCTGGTGCTGGCCGCCCATCCCGGCCGGGTGCAGGAGATCGTCGATCTGCGGCCGCTGAAGGATGCCGACGGTCGCTGCGACCGCGACGCGCCCGACATCGTGGCCGTAACCGCGCATCTGCGGCGCCTGCTGGCCGCGGGGAGCCGGGCATGACCCGCCCCTCCGACATCCTGTGGCCGGCGCTGGGCGTGGTCTCGATCCTGATGCTGTGGCAGTTCGGGCTGCCGACGCTGGGCGTGCCCGCCTATATCGTGCCGACCCCCGCCGCCGTGTTCGGCAAGCTGTGGACCGACCGGCAGCTGCTGCTGGCCAATGCCGGGCCGACGGCGCTGGAGGCGGTGCTGGGGTTCCTGCTGGGCAATATGGCGGCGATGCTGCTGGCGATCCTGTTCACCTATTCCCGGCCGGTCCGGTCAGCCTATTTCCCGATCGTGCTGTTCCTGAACACCATCCCGGTGCTGGCGCTGGCGCCGATCTTCATCCTGGTGTTTGGGCTGGGCCTGCTGCCGAAGATCGTGATCGCAGCGGTGATCTGCTTTTTCCCAACGTTGATCGCGATGGTGCGCGGCCTGACCCTGGCGACGCCGAACGAGCTGGAGCTGATGCGAGTGCTGTCGGCCAGCGGCTGGGAACAGTTCTGGCGCTTGCGGGCGCCACGGTCGCTGCCGATGCTGTTTACCGCCCTGCGCATCGCTGCCACCAGCAGCGTGATCGGGGCCATCGTCGGGGAGTGGATCGGGTCGAATGCCGGGCTGGGGGCCCTGATCATTCAGGCGACCTTCAACTATCAGGCCGATCGCCTCTTCGCTGCGGTCTTCGTCGCGGCGGCATTGGGGTTGCTAGTCTTCGGGCTCGTCGCGCTGGTCGAGCGGATAGGATTTCGGCGCTGGGTGACGTGACCGCGGCAGGCCGCAGTCGTCACCCAGACCGTTTCACGCCGCTCACGGGTGCCGTGAGGCTGCGACCATGGCCGCGCCGAGACCCGCCGCGGCACTGACTGTACTGCCGCTGGCATCGGCGAACAGGGCGTTTCCGCCTGTCAGCATCTGCGCGGGGCCCATCGGCCGAGTCGAAACCGTGGCAGCGTCGGCCACACCAAGAGTGGTCTTCCCGCCATGATGGGCGGCAGACCAGACATTGGGCAAAGCCAGAATGGCGAAGGTCGCACCCAAAGCGACAACTGGTTTCAAGCGCATCACCGTGCTCCATCGAGGCCGAACGACTCTGCGTACGTTGATCCAGAAACGCTGGACCGAGCGCTGGGGTTCCCATCCCTCTTGAAACAATTTGTAACACTTCCCAAGGGTTTCCGCCATGGGTCTGTGATCCCAATCACACCCTGCCTGTGATTGGGATCACACCGAGCCTGTGATCGGGGTCACAACGGCTTTGTGATCCCGATCACAACTCCCTCGTGATCGGGATCACTCCGCTTGACTCTGGCCCGCCCCTGAATGAACATATGTTCATCAGTTGAGCAGAATCACAAACTCAGCCGATCGACCGTCAGGTGCCGCCGCCCAAATCGGTGTTAGGCTTCCCGTCGGTAGAGAGAGACCGCGAAGTGCGGCGTGCCCGAGGAAACAACCCGAGGAGGCTCCTCATGCCCTGGAAGAAGACGTCCAAAATTCTGGCCGGCGCCGGAATGCTGGCGGTGCTGCTGTCGTCGGCGACGTCGTTCGCGGCGGACAAGCTGACCATCGCCACGGTCAACAACGCCGATATGATCATCATGCAGCGCCTCTCGAAGGACTTCGAGAAGCAGAGCGGCATCACCCTCGACTGGGTGGTCCTGGAAGAGAACGTGCTGCGCCAGCGCGTCACCACCGACATCGCCACCAATGGCGGCCAGTTCGACGTGATGACCATCGGCACCTATGAGGCGCCGATCTGGGCCGCGCAGGATTGGCTGCTGCCGATCGACAACCTGCCCGCCGACTACGCCCTCGACGACGTGCTGAAGCCGGTGCGCGACGGGCTTTCGCATGACGGCAAGTTGTATGCCCTGCCGTTCTATGCCGAAAGCTCGATGACCTATTACCGCAAGGATCTGTTCGACAAGGCCGGCCTGAAGATGCCGGACCAGCCGACCTACGACCAGATCAAGGAATTCGCGGCCAAGTTGCACGACCCCTCGCACGACCTCTACGGCATCTGCCTGCGCGGCAAGCCGGGCTGGGGCGAGAACATGGCGTTCTTCGACCCGCTGGTGAACACCTATGGCGGCCGCTGGTTCGACATGGACTGGAAGCCGACCATCGACACGCCGGCCTGGCATGAAGCCCTCACCTACTATGTCGACCTGCTGAAGAACTACGGCCCGCCGGGCGCGCCGTCGAACGGCTACAACGAGAACCGGGCCCTGTTCTCCAGCGGCAAGTGCGCGATCTGGATCGACGCCACCTCCGCCGCCGGCAGCCTGTACGATCCGAAGGATTCGACCGTCGCCGACAAGGTCGCCTTCGCCCAGGCGCCGATCGCCAAGTCGCCGAAGGGCAACCACTGGCTGTGGTCCTGGGCCCTGGCCGTGCCGAAATCGACCAAGTCGCCGGAGGCCGCCAAGAAGTTCATCGCCTGGGCCACGTCCAAGGCCTACATCGAGTCGGTCGGCAAGACCGCTGGCTGGACCCTGCTTCCGCCCGGCACGCGCAGCTCGACCTATGCCAATCCTGAGTACCAGAAGGCGGCGCCGTTCGCGGCCTTCGTGCTGAAGGCGATCCAAACGGCCGATCCGACCGACTCGACCGTGGACAAGGTGCCCTACACTGGGGTGCAGTTCGTCGGCATTCCGGAGTTCCAGGCCATCGGCACCGAGGTCGGGCAGCAGATCGCCGCCGCCCTCGCCGGCTCGACCAGCATCGACCAGGCGCTGAAGGCGTCGCAGGACGCCGCGGACCGCGCCATCACCCAGGGCGGTTACAAGTAAGTCCTGGTATCGCCGCACCCCGGAGGTCCCAAGGGATCTCCGGGTCCTCGGGACTCTAGGTCCCCTCCCGTCCGTCCCGCGAAAGCGGGCTCTCCTCCCGGCAGATCCGTGGCGAGATCCCCGCTTTTGCGGGGATGGCGGGAGGGTGCACCCTGAAAGGCCCCAAGCCCCGCGCCTGTCGCGCACAGTCAGGAAAGGACGAACGCCATGCCCGCCATAGCCTCAACCCGGCGCAAGGCGATGTTCCTCCTCGCCCCCTCGGTCACGGTCCTCATGCTCTGGACCTTCGTGCCGCTGGCGGCGACGCTGTATTTCTCGACCCTGCGCTGGAATCTGATGAATCCGGCGCGGCGCGGCTTCGCAGGGCTGAGCAATTACACCTATCTGCTGACCGACCCAGCGTTCTGGGATTCGATCCAGAACACGCTGATCTTGGTCGGCTCGGTGCTGGCCATCACCGTCGTGCTGGGCACGCTGATCGCGATTCTGCTGGACCAGCCCTTCCCCGGCCGCGGCGTCGTCCGCGTCCTGATCATTGCGCCGTTCTTCGTGATGCCGACGGTCAGCGCGCTGATCTGGAAGAACATGATGCTGCACCCGGTCTCCGGCGTGCTGACCTGGGTCGCGCGCGCCGTGGGGCTGGAGCCGATCGACTGGCTGAGTCAGGCGCCGCTGGCCACCATCGTCATCATCGTCGCCTGGCAGTGGCTGCCCTTCGCCGTGCTGATCCTGCTGACCGCCCTGCAGTCGCTCGACCATGAGCAGCGCGAGGCGGCGCGAATCGACGGGGCCGGGCCGATCGCGATGTTCTTCTACATCGTGCTGCCGCACATGCTGCACGCCATCGGCGTCGTCATCATGGTGCAGACCATCTTCCTGCTGTCGATCTTCGCCGAGATCCTGGTCACCACCAATGGCGGCCCGGGCAACGCCAGCACCAACCTGACCTACCTCGTCTACCGGAACGGCCTGCAGCAGTTCAACGTCGGCAATGCGTCGGCCGGCGGCGTGGTCGCCGTGGTCCTGGCCAACATCGTCGCCTTCTTCCTGGTGCGCGCCCTGTCCCGCACCCTGCGCAAGGGAGCCTGAGCCATGCAGGTCAAACGCAGCCGGCAACAGGCGATCAGTGTCACCATCCTGGGCTGGGCCGTCGGCTTGGTCATGTTCTTCCCGATCGCCTGGATGGTGCTGACCAGCTTCAAGACCGAAGTCGAGGCCTTCGCCACCCCGCCGTCGATCTTCTTCACCCCGACGCTGGAAAACTACGCGGCCGTCGAATCCCGGATCGACTATTTCAAGTTCGCGCTCAACTCGGTCTACATCTCCTTCGGGTCGACCTTCCTGTGCCTGATCATCGGCGGCATGGCGGCCTATTCCATGGCCTTCTTCCCGACCAAAAGGACGGAAGGCACCTTGTTGTGGATGTTGTCGACGAAGATGATGCCCGCGGTCGGCGTGCTGGTGCCGATGTATCTCGGCTTCCGCGACCTCGGCCTGCTCGACACCGTCACCGGCATGATCCTGCTGATGACCCTGGTCAACCTGCCGATCGTGGTCTGGATGCTGTACACCTACTTCCGTGACTACCCGCGCGAGATCCTGGAAGCGGCGCGGGTCGACGGCGCCGGGTCGTGGCAGGAGATGCTGTACATCCTGCTGCCGACCACCCTGCCCGGCATCGTCTCGACCTCGCTCCTGACCATCATCCTGGCCTGGAACGAGGCGTTCTGGAGCATCAACCTGACCACGGCGAATGCCGGGCCGCTGACCGCCTTCATCGCCTCCTTCTCCAGCCCCGAAGGTCTGTTCTGGGCCAAGCTCTCCGCTGCCTCGACCCTCGCCATCGCGCCGATCCTGGTGCTGGGCTGGATCTCGCAGCGGCAGCTGGTGCGCGGCCTGACCTTCGGCGCGGTGAAGTGACGTCTGGCGGGGCGATGACGTGAATCCAGGCTACGACTACATCGTCATCGGCGGCGGCAGCGCCGGTTGCGTCGTCGCCAGCCGCCTGGTGGCGGAGCGCGACGCACGGGTGCTGCTGCTGGAGGCCGGGCGGCGGCGCGGCAGCCGCCTGCTGAACATGCCGGCCGGGTACATGAAGTTCCTGGGCCAGGAGACCTACCTGACCCTGAACGAGACGGTGCCCCAGCCGCAGCTGGGCGGCCGCGCGCCGATCATCCCGACCGGCAAGCTGCTGGGCGGCGGCAGCGCGGTCAACGCCATGGTCTACATGCGCGGCCGGCCGGCCGATTACGACAGCTGGGATGCGGAACTGGGCGGCGGGTCCGGCTGGGGCTGGGCCGACCTGCTGCCCTCCTTCGTCAAGCAGGAGGGCAACGACCATCTCGGCGCCCCGGCGCATGGCTCGGACGGGCCGCTGAAGGTCTCGCATCTCGGCCAGCATTGCGAGATGAGCCGTGCTTTCGTCCAGGCACTGCAGGCGATGGGCGTGCCCTACCGGCCGGATTTCAACGGCGGCGTCCAGGCCGGCGTCGGCTTCATGCAGCACACCATCGACGCCGCGACGCGTAGCCGGTGCAGCGCCGTCGCCGCTTTCCTCGCCCCCGTCCTCGGCAACGCCAGGCTGACGGTCGAGACCGAGGCGGTGGTGACCCGCATCGTCATCGTAGGTGGCCGTGCCACTGGCGTCGACTATCGCAAGGACGGGCAGAACCGCCACGCCGCGGCGGGCGCTGCCGTGATCCTGGCCGCCGGCGCCTATGCCTCGCCCAAGCTGCTGATGCTCAGCGGCGTCGGCCCGGCAGAGGCGCTGGGCCGCCACGGCATCCCGGTCAAATCAGACCTGTCCGGCGTCGGCGCCAATCTGCAGGACCATCACGAGGTCCCCGTCGTCGCGGCCACCAACGGCGCCTATGGCTATTTCGGCCAGGACCGCGGCCTGCCGATGGTCAAGGCCGGGCTGCAATACCTGATGTTCAAGACCGGGCCGGTGACCACGACCGGGGTCGAGGCCTGCGCCTTCATCGACCCCGACAACGAGGACCAGAGCGACCCGAAGCTGCAGCTATACTGCGTGCCGACGGTCTATCTCGACCGCGACGTCACCGGGGTCGCGCCGACCGACGGGGTGACGCTGAACGCCTGCCTGATGCGGCCGAAGGCGCGCGGGTCGGTGACGCTGCGCTCCGCCGACCCGGCCGACGCGCCGCTGATCGACTGCAACTTCTTCGGCGATGAGGAGGATCTGCGCCTGTCGATCGCCGGGCTGCGCTATGCCCGCCGGGTGCTGGCGACCGACCCGGTGCGGCGGATGGTGACCGGCGAGATCTTCCCCGGCGACGCCACCACCGGCGACGATGAGCTGGCGGCGCATTGCCGCCGCACGGTCAAGACCAACTACCACCCCGTCGGCACCTGCCGCATGGGGCCGGACGGCGACCCGATGGCGGTGCTGGATGCCAGCCTGCGCGTGCGCGGGGTCGACGGCCTGCGCGTCATCGACGCCTCGATCATGCCGCGGGTGACCAGCGGCAACACCAACGCCCCGGTGCTGGCGATCGCCGACCGGGCCGTCGACCTGATCCCGACCTGACGGACCAGACCCAAGGAGACGACCATGTATCGCGAGAAATTCGATCTGTCCGGCCGCGTGGCCGTGGTGACCGGCGGCGGCCGCGGCATCGGCCGAGCGACCTGCGAGGCCCTGGCCGAGGCCGGCGCCAAAGTGGTGGTGGCGGAAATCCTGGCCGACAACGGCGCCGATACCGCCAAGGCGGTGGGCGGCGAATTCGTTAAGCTCGACGTCACCGACCCCGACGCGGTGACCAAGGCGGCCGATGACGTCCGGGCCCGGCTGGGCCGGGTCGACATCCTGGTCAACAACGCCGGCATGGCCCGCAACAGCGACGCGCTGGAGACCAGCGACGACGAATGGCGCAAGGTCATGGACCTGAACGTCAACGCGGTGTTCTGGTGCGCCCGCGCCTTCGGCAAGCACATGGTCGCGGCCAAGCGCGGCAGCGTCATCAACATCGGCTCGATGTCCGGCATCATCGTCAACAAGCCGCAGGGCCAGGCGCATTACAACGCCAGCAAGGCCGCGGTGCATCTGCTGACCAAGTCGCTGGCCTGCGAATGGGCGCCGCACGGCGTGCGCGTCAACGCCATCGCCCCCGGCTACATCGCCACCGACATGACCCTGGCCGGCCGCACCAAGACGGATTGGTACAACCAGTGGATCGAGATGACGCCGATGGGGCGTTGCGGCGAGCCGTGGGAGATCGCGGCCACGGCCCTGTTCCTGGCGGCCGATGCCTCCGGCTTTTTCACCGGCGCGATCCTGGGACCGGATGGCGGCTACACCGCCTGGTGATCGTTGACAACTGACTGTTGCGGATCCGATTCGATTCGCGTTTGTTCTTAATTTGTTCTAACGTGCGGGCATGGTCGACGCCATGCCCGCATCTGCTGCCACTACCCTGCTCCGGATCGACGCCCGGCTCAGCGCCGCCTTCGGCCCGCCGCCGCGCTGGTTGTATCCGGACCCGGTCGACATCCTGGTCCTGGCCCTGCTGTCGGCCCGGACGGAGGATGAGATCGCGCTGGCCGCGATCCGCGTGCTGCGCGTCCGCTTTCCACATTGGGAGGCGCTGGTCGACGCCGACCCCGCCATCATCGAACGCCTGATCGGCCGCACCACCTGGCCCGACCGCAAGACACTGTATCTGCAGGAAGCACTGCGGGCCTTGCGCGCCGCCCGCGGGCGGCTCGATCTCGACTTCCTGGCCGACCATCCGGTGGCCGAGGCCAGCGCCTGGCTGCAGAAATTGCCCGGTGTCGGCCCGAAGACGGCGGCGTCGGTGCTGTTGTTCAGCCGCCTGCGCATGCGGGTGCTGCCGGTCTGCACCGGCCATCACCGCGTGGCGAAGCGGCTGGGGCTGATCTCGCGCCGGGCGAGCGCCGAGGCGGCGCATGGCCCGCTGCTCGCCATCCTTCCCGAGGGTTGGGATGTCGGGCGGATCGAACGGCATCACTGGATGATCAAGCGGCTGGGCAAGGACATCTGTGTCAAGCGGCGCCCGCTGTGCTGGCGCTGCCCGGTCCGGGATATGTGCCCGACTTATGGTCGGATCCGCACCGTCCCGGCCCAGCCTGCCTGGCAGCTGGAATTGCCGCTGCACCCGGCGGCGCGGCGGCCGGCCGCGGTGCCTGGACCCCAGTCACCCCGGGCGCCGGTCCGGTTGCCGGGCCCATCAGGACGGATGGGTCCGGGGTTCGCCTTGGCAGCCGGCACGACACAGGGCGACCGTCCTGCGACGGCCGCCCTGCGGGGTGATGCGGCAACCTGACGGCTACAGCTCGAAATCGCTGGCCGTCAGGGCGTGGTCAGAGCAGGAAGTCACCGGCCACCAGGCCGGTGGCGGAATGGACGGTGATGGCGAAATCGGCCGTGCCGTCGCCATTGACGTCACCCAGGACGGTGTAGACGCCCTCGCCGGCCACCTGGACGATCACCTCATGCCCAATATTGGTGAAGACACCGCCGTCGGTGAAGGTGAAGGCCGTATCGCCGTTGCCGGCATTGCCGTCGGCATCGATCGGCCGCAGGTCGATCTTGTCGCCCTGCCCGTGCGAGAAGTCGGTGATCGTGTCCGGCGCCGCCACCGTGCTATCGCTGACCGACTGATAGACGAAGAAGTCGTTGCCGGCACCGCCGGTCAGCGTGTCCTGGCCGCTGTTGCCGACCAGGACGTTGGAGCCGGCATCGCCGGTCAGCGTGTCGGCGAAGGCCGAGCCGTAGATGTTTTCGATGCTGACATAGGTATCGCCCTCGGCGTCGCCGCCGGTGCCGATGCCCGTGGCCAGGTTGACGGTCACGCCGGCAGAGCTGGTGTGGTAATAGGCCCAGTCCGATCCGGCGCCGCCGTTCAGCACATCGGCCCCAGCGCCGCCGACCAGCCGGTCGTCGCCGTCGCTGCCGTTCAGCGTGTCCGTACCGTCATTGCCATAGAGGCTGTCGGACCCGACATCGCCGTTGAGGGTGTCGGAGCCATTGCCACCC
>NZ_JBYRFX010000029.1:0-4380 GCF_057815775.1 Inquilinus sp. | reverse complement strand
TCGCCGCCGCCGCCCGCCGCCGCACCGGCAACGCCGCCGCGCTCAAGCTGCTTCATGCCGAGCGAGATACGCTCCTTATCGGTATCGATATCGAGCACGACGGCCTTGACCGTCTCGCCCTTGTGATGAAGCGCGAGCGCTTCCTCACCCGACACGCCCCAGGCGATATCGGACATGTGGACCATGCCGTCGACGTCGCCATCGAGACCGATGAACAAGCCGAATTCGGTCGAATTCTTGACCTCGCCATCGACTTCGGTGCCGACCGGATGCTTGTCGGCAAAGTCGGCCCACGGGTTCGACTGGGCCTGCTTGAGGCCGAGCGAAATGCGACGCTTTTCCTCGTCGACTTCGAGCACCTTGACCTCGACTTCTTGGCTGGTGCTGACGATCTTGCCCGGGTGGACGTTCTTCTTGGTCCAGCTCATTTCGCTGACATGGACCAGGCCTTCGATGCCCGGCTCCAGCTCGACGAAGGCGCCGTAGTCGGTGATGTTGGTCACGCGGCCGCGGAAACGGGCGCCCGCCGGGTACTTGGCGACCACACCTTCCCACGGATCGGCCTCGAGCTGCTTCATGCCGAGGCTGATGCGCTGGGTCTCCGGGTTGAAGCGGACGACCTGGACCTTGACGGCCTGGCCGATCTGCAGCGCCTCGGACGGATGGTTGATGCGGCGCCACGCGATGTCGGTGACGTGCAGCAGGCCATCGACGCCGCCGAGATCGACGAAGGCGCCGTAGTCGGTGATGTTCTTGACCACGCCCTCGAGGATCTGGCCTTCCTTGAGGTTGGCCACGAGCTCGGAGCGCGCTTCGGCCCGGCTCTCTTCGAGCACGGCGCGGCGCGAGACCACGATGTTGCCGCGCGAGCGGTCCATCTTGAGGATCTGGAACGGCTGCGGCGTGCCCATCAGCGGGCTGATGTCGCGCACCGGCCGGATGTCGACCTGGCTGCCCGGCAGGAACGCGACGGCGCCGTTCAGGTCGACCGTGAAGCCGCCCTTGACCTTGCCGAAGATGATGCCGGTGACGCGGAGCTGGTCGGTGAACGACTTCTCGAGCGCGGTCCAGGACTCTTCGCGCTTGGCCTTTTCGCGAGACAGGACGGCTTCGCCGTTCTTGTCTTCCATGCGCTCGATGAACACCTCGACGGTGTCACCGGGGACAAGCTCGACGACCTGGCCGGGAACGGCGAATTCCTTGAGCGCCACGCGCCCCTCGGACTTCAGCCCAACGTCGATGAGCACCATGTCGTTGTCGACCGAGATCACCCGGCCCTTGACGACGGTACCTTCGAAGCTCTCGGACTGGCCGAGCGACTCTTCGAGAAGGGCGGCGAAGCTTTCCTTCTCGACCGATTTGACGGCGGCGGAACTGGTAGCCATGAAAACTCCCGTTAGAGACGAACCGGTCGTCGCGCCGGCGGGTCGTCCCGCCTGGGAGAGCGCGATGGCCGGGCCGGGCCCAATGCCCGTATCTCCATCATGATGGTCTTGCAACGGTCCGGAGATCAGACGGCGTCGCGCGGCGGGCCGATCCGGCGGGATACATAAGCCAGCGCCTGGTCGAACACCTGGTCCGCCGACAATTGGCTAGTATCCAACAGAAAAGCGTCGCTCGCCGGGACCAAGGGGGCCACGGCGCGGCGACGATCGCGCTCGTCTCTCTGTCTCAGGTCGTCAAAGACCTCGTCGTATATAGCCTTGTGGCCGCGCTGTAGCAACTCCTTCCACCGGCGTTCGGCCCGGGTCTCGAGAGTCGCCGTGACGAACACCTTGGCCGGCGCGTCGGGGCAGATCACGGTGCCGATGTCGCGGCCGTCCAGCACCGCCCCCGGCGGCTGCGCCGCAAACCTGCGCTGGAAATCCAGCAGCGCGGTGCGCACGCCGGGAATGGCCGACACGCGGCTGGCGGCCTGGGCCGCGGCATCGTCGCGCAGTTCCGGGTCGTCCAGCTTGGCCGGGTCGAGCGCCAGGACCGCGGCGAGGCCGGCGATCGGGTCTTCCGGATTGCCGCCGGCGCGCAGCACGGCCAGGCCGACGGCGCGGTAAAGCAGCCCGGTGTCGAGATGGTCGAAGCCGTAGGCGGTGGCGAGGCGGCGGGCCAGCGTGCCCTTGCCCGAGGCGGCGGTGCCGTCGATGGCGATCACGGTCATGCGGCCTCGATCCGGGCGCCGGCGCCCTGCAAGACCGTCGGGCGCAAAATCGTCTGACGCAACACACCATCCCCCTGTCGGCGCCCCTGTCATGGCGGGGCGGGAACTGCCGGACCGGCTGATAGCATGGATGCGGCATAGGCGGAACGGCGGCAGCCGGTTTTCGCCCACGTTACTATTTTTGGACGTTTTGTTTTTGACAGGCGGCCCAGGCCATGGCAGATGGCGCCCTCTAATCCTGACATGATCCGAGGAGGCTCGGCGTGGCGAAGCCTGAATGGGGCGCCAAGCGCATCTGCCACAATTGCGGGGCCCGCTACTACGATTTGCAGCGAGACCCGATCGTCTGCCCGAAATGCGGCACCGAGTACGACCCGGAGGCCTTCCTGAAGTCGCGCCGGTCGCGCTCGGCGATCATCGATGAACCGCCGGTCAAGGCTCGCGCCGTCGTCGCTGACGAAGACGCCGATCAGTTGCTCGACGAGGAAGCCGAAGAGGAAGAAGCGGCCGAGGAGGCCGTGGAAGAGGTTGAGGTGATCGACGAGGGCGACCTCGACGAGACCCTGGTCGACGAGGACGGTGTCGTCGCGCCGAAGGAGAAGGCTCCGGTCGATGAATTCGACGAGGATCCCGATCTGGTCGAAGAGGAAGAAGACGCCCTGATCGAGGATGTCGACGACCTTGGCGAGGACGATGTCGACGTCGAAATCGAGGATGACGGCGAAGAACGGAACCGCTGATCGATTTCTTGAAAATACCTCTTGCATAGGCGGGGCGGATGAATAAGATCCGCCTCCGCCGACCCACCCCAGCCGAACCGGCCGGGAAGGTGTCGACCCAGAGTTTCGGGGCCATAGCTCAGCTGGGAGAGCGCTACAATGGCATTGTAGAGGTCAGCGGTTCGATCCCGCTTGGCTCCACCAAGTCAAAAAAGGGCTTAGCCGGAAACGGCTAGGCCCTTTTTCTTTTCGGCCTCCACAGCGAGTGTGCCCCCGGTATCGTCGTCGACTTGGCGCCGACGGACGTGACGCGGGCATCGATGGCCCGAATACACCCTGCCGGATGGCCGGGCCGATCTTTGCGTGCCGTCCCGTCTGCTGTCGCCTCGGCCCGAATCAGCGGCACGTCCGCAGCCGGGCCCGCGAGCCGCTCTCTCCAGCTGTGTACAGGGCCTCGGAATGCGTGGAGAGTCGCGATGGCCGCGGCTCGGACCAGGCGGCAGGCTTTGACTCCGGCGTGACGTTCGAGAGGAAGCCCATGTCATCCACCGGCGGAATAAAAGGCCTCGTGCTGGACGCCACCACGAGGCGGCCCGTACCGGACGTCATTGTCGCAATGACATCCCCAAGCTTGCAGGGCCCCCAGGAGGTCATGACCGACCAATCGGGAGGATACCAATGCTCCGGCTTGCCGGTGGGCACCTACACGGCTTCGTACAATGGCGCTGATTACGAACCCTGCGCCAAACACGGCCTGAAGATTGAATCCGGCAAGACCATCGACGTGAATGTCGAGCTCATTCCCGGCTGAGTAATGGATTCGACGCCGGCCGGATGTCGGGCCGGCCCGAGACGCCAAACCGGTTCGATCGGGCCCGCAAGCCCCGGCCAGGGAACTGCTTCGCACGCGGCAATGTTCGGACAATACCGTATCCGATCCGACCTGCGAGGCGCCACGATGTCCAGCGCAAGCCTCCATTCGAATGTTCGAGGGGCCAGGCAGCCCTTCCATCCGCTGATCGCGCCTGTTGCCAGCGCGTGTTTCGCCGGCGCGCTCCTGACCGATATCGCCTATTGGCGATCCGCCGAGATGATGTGGGCCGATTTTTCGGCCTGGCTGGTCTCAGCCGGCGTGATTGTCGGGTATGTCGCGGCAATCATCGGGCTGATCGAACTCCTGAGCCGTCGCGTGCTGCGGCCCAGAGGCTCGGTGTGGCCCTATCTGATCGGTAACGCGGTCGCGTTGATCCTGGCCACGATCAACATGCTTGTGCACACGCGGGACGCCTGGACCTCGGTGGTTCCGTGGGGCCTGGCGCTTTCGGCGGCCGTCACGGCCATCCTGCTCATCACCGGCCTGATGGGCTGGTCGATGATCCTCCATCCCGGCGTGGGAGGGACCCCGCGATGATCGACCGGCTTGATCTCAAGCGAGCCTGGCTGGCGGCGGCCTGCCTGTCGGCCCTGGCTCTTGCGGCCTGCAATGATGATTCCTTCGATCCCCAG
>NZ_JBYRFX010000028.1:0-3937 GCF_057815775.1 Inquilinus sp. | reverse complement strand
GCGACCCGAACATCCCGGCCGGCCAGGTGCGCTGCCGCGACGGCTGGGTCTGCATCTGGATCTACAACCATCGCTGGAGCGCGGTCTGCCGGGCGCTCGGCCTCGGGCCCATCGAGCAGGACGAGCGCTTCCGTGCCCCGGCCCCGCGCCGCGCCCACTGGGCGGAGCTGTTCGGGATCATCCAGGACAAGGTCGCGGACCTCAGTGCCGAGCAACTGGTCGCCACGCTGCAGCGGGAAGAGGTGATCGCGGCCAAAGCCTATCGCCCGACCGAGCTGCACGGCAGCGCACATCTGGCCGGCCGGGGCTATTGGGAAACGGCGGAGGGGCGGCTGATCCTCGGGCCGCCCTTCCGGCTGGGCCGCACGCCGCGCCGGGTCCGCTCCGGCGCACCAACGCTCGGGGTCGACAATGGCAGGGTGCCGCCGCCGGCAGTCCCGCAGCCGGCTATGGGCGCCGCCGCTGCCGGAGCCGGCCCCCTGGCGGGCCTGCGCGTGCTCGAGATCACCACGGCCTGGGCCGGTCCGATGGCGGGCCGGGTGCTGGGCTTCCTCGGGGCCGAGCCGATCCATGTCGAATCCCCGACCCGGGTCAATTCCTGGCGCCTCAACAAGGAGGTGCCGAACCCGGTCAACTTCCCTGACGGCGTTCCCGGCGACCGGCCCTATGACCGCGCCTTCCACTTCAACTCGCAGAACGTCAACAAGCTGTCCTGCATCCTCGACCTGAAGACGGGGGAGGGGCGCGACATCGTCCGGCGGCTGGCCGCGGTCAGCGATGTGGTGATCTGCAACTTCCGGCCCGGCACGCTGGCCAAGCTGGGGCTCGACCACGACAGCCTGCGCCGGATCAAGCCGGACATCATCGTGGCGGAGCTGCCGGCCTTCGGCACCGAAGGACCGATGTCGCGCTACGCCGCCCTGGGCCCGACCATGGAGATGTCGACCGGCATGTCCAGCATGATCGGCTATCCCGGCGGCCAGCCCGAAACCACCGGGCCCTCCTATCTCGACCCGATCGGCGGGTTCAACGCCGCCGCCGCCATCCTGACGGCGTTGCTGCACCGGCAGCGCACTGGTGAGGGCCAGTATATCGAGGTCCCGCAGGTGGAGGCCGCGATGCAGCTGATCGGGCCGGAGCTGCTGGCCGCGATCGAATCCGGCTGCGATCCCGTGCCGAACGGCAACCGTTCCCCCTATGCCGCCCCGCACGACGCCTTCCCGGCGCTCGGCGACGACCAATGGGTGGCGATCGCGGCGGAAACCGAGGTGGAGTGGCAAGGCCTGTGCGACGTCATGGGGCAGGCGGGGCTTGCCGCCGATCCGCGCTTCGCCACGCTCGCGGCGCGGCAGCGGAATATCGAGGCGCTGACCGCGATCATCGCCGACTGGACCCGCGGCCAGGACAAGCACGCGGTCGCGGCCCGGTTGCAGTCGGTCGGTATTCCCGCGGCACCGGTGCAGACCTCATACGACCTGGCGCGCAGCGAATACCTGGTCCATCGCGGCTTCTTCACGGTGCTGGAGCACCCCGATGCCGGCCTCCATCCCCATCCGGGGTTGCCGCTCCATCTCGACGTCACACCAGGCAGCCAGCGTCAGGCGGCGCCGCGCTTCGGTGCCGACAATCGTCGCGTGCTGCGCGACATCCTCGGTTTGACGCCGGAGGAGATCGCGGCGGTCGAGGCCAGCGGCGCGATGGCGACCGAACCCCGGCCGGGAGCCTGACCATGGCCAATTTCCCCCGGACGCTGCACATCCCGATCCGCCTCGACGACGATCCCGGCTATCGCGGGTCGGTGCATGACGACGCGGTGGCGCGCCGCATGGGCTTCCGCGCGGCGCTGATCCCCGGAGCCTTCGTCTATGGCCATGTCAGCCGCATTGCGGTCGACGCCTGGGGCGCCGACTGGGCCCGGCGGGGCAGCATGGGGGCACGGTTCCGCCGGCCGGTGCATGACGGCGACGTGCTGACCGCCGCGGTCTCGGCCCTGGTGGACGCCGGCTCCGGACAGCGCGCGGACGTGACCCTGCGCAACCAGGAGGGCGAGGAGGTTGCGACCGGCTGGGTGGCGATGCCGTGGCAGGATCCCGTGCCGCCGCGGATCGAGGACTGTCCGGTCCTGCCATTGCCGGAGCCGCCGCACGCCGTGGAGCCGGGCGGCATGATGGTCGGGATGCGCCTCGGCTCGCGCAACGCGGTCCTGACCGAAGAGGAATTCCAGCGCTCGCTCGCCGCCTTTGATGAGCAGCACCCGCTCTATCGCGACGGCGGGCTGGTCCATTCCGGTTGCCTGATCCGGCGGACCATGGCCGACGCCAACCGCAGTTTCCGCTTCCCGGCCCCGGTCGTCTTCGTGTCCGGCGAAGCCCAGCATTTCGAACCGGTATCCCCCGGCCAACGCCTGGCCACATCCGGCACCGTCACCGCGGTCTACGAGCGCAAGGGGCGGCACTATTTCGAGACAGAAGAGATCCTGGTGGTCGACGGCGCCCGGGTGGCGGCGCAGTTCCGCCGGACCTCAATCTATGCATGACCATCTGGGTGCAGCGGTATTGCATACGGATGCAAAAAGAGTAAGGTAAGACAAAACACCCGGCAGGATGCAGCGGCCCTGAACGCCGCCGCAGGCCGGTTCCAGGGAGGCTCGCGTGACGATCGAATCCCTCGCGACACGCCATTTTTCCCCGCCGCCGCGAAGCCGGCGACGCGGGCCGTGCGACATCCGCATCCCCTAGACCGGACCGTCCCCCACCGGGCCTGCCCCTGCAGGCCCGAACCCCAACACGACGCGGGAGCGAAACCGTGGCCCCAAGCGCCAGCATCAGATCGGTCGAAGCCTTCCAGGTCAGCTGGCAGCCCGGCGACCCGCCCGGCCGGCGCAGCGCCCTGGTGCGGATCGCCACGGAGGATGGCGTCGTCGGCTGGGGCGAGGCCTCGCCGATGCAGGGCGGGCTGCACTCGATCGGCATCGTCGAGCGCGACCTGGCGCCGGGGCTGGTCGGCGCCGACGCCTTCGACACCGCGGTGCTGTACGACCGGCAGCTCCACCGCAACATCAAGCTGGGGCCGGAAGGTGCGTTGACCGGCGCGCTGGCCGCTGTCGACATCGCGCTGTGGGACATCAAGGGCAAGACGCTTGGCCTGCCGGTGCACAAGCTGCTTGGGGGGGGCTGGCGCAGCGATGTGCCGTTCTATGCCTCGATCGGCGGCAATGCCGCGCGAACGGTGGACGAGACGGTGCGGGTGGTCGAGGCGCGCTGGCGGCGCGAGACGCCGGCAGCGATCAAGATCCGCCGCGACGGCGACCGCTCGATGCTCGACCTCGACATCCCCGGCGACATCGCCAAGGCCAGGGCCGTGCGCCAGCTGGTCGGCGACGGCTATCCGCTCGCCTTCGACGCCAACAACGGCTACTCGATCGGCGGCGCCATGCGGGTCGGCCGCGCGCTCGAGGAGCTCGGCTACGTCTGGTTCGAGGAGCCGGTGCAGCACTATGACGTGCGCGGCATGGGCGAGGTGGCGCAGCGGCTCGACATCACCGTCTCGGCGGCGGAGCAGACCTACACGCTGCAGGCGCTGGTCGACATGATCCATGCCGGGGTGCGCATGGTGCAGCCTGACATCGTCAAGATGGGCGGCATCACCGGGCTGATGCAATGCGCCGCGATCTGCCACGCCCATGGGGTCGAGCTGGTGCCGCACCAGACCCAGCCGACCATCGGCCACGTCGCCAACCTGCATGTGCTGGCGGCGATGATGCACCTGACCAAGCCGGCGGAATACGCCGACGCGGCCGGTCGGATGGATGTCGGTTTCAAGAATCCGCCCCGGCGGGGGGACGGCCGCTTCGTGGTGCCGCCGGGCCCGGGGCTGGGGCTTGAGGTCGACGAGGCGGAAATCAACAAGCGGCGCTGACCGGCGCCAATAAGCGACA
>NZ_JBYRFX010000027.1:0-1894 GCF_057815775.1 Inquilinus sp. | reverse complement strand
CATTATCAAAACCCTTCTCCGCCAGCAGCTTCTGCAAATGCCGGTTGCGCACCGAGAAACTGCCTGACAGCGTCTTCTGCAGGAACACATTGGCCGCGATCGGCTCGATCCCCGGCGACGAATTCCCCGCGATGATCGAGATCGATGCCGTCGGCGCGATCGAAAGCTTGTGGCTGAACCGCTCCTGCACGCCGTATTCCGCGGCGTCCGGGCAAGCCCCGCGCTCGGCGGCCAGCTTCACCGATGCCGCGTTGGCCTGGGCGCGAATGTGGCGGAACATCTTCTTGTTCCAGACCTTCGCCACGACGCTCTCCCACGGCACATTCAACGCCTGAAGAAACGAGTGGAATCCCATGACACCGAGCCCGACAGACCGCTCCCGCATGGCAGCGTATTTTGCTTTTTCCATTCCAGGTGGCGCCCGGTCGATGAAATCCTGCAGTACATTGTCGAGGAACCGCATGATGTCCTCGATGAACGTCGGGTGTTCTTCCCACTCCGCCCAGTTCTCCAGGTTTAGACTGCACAGGCAACAAACGGCCGTGCGGTGGTTACCGAGGTGGTCCTCGCCCGTCGGCAGGGTGATTTCGCTGCACAGGTTGGACGTCTTTACTTCCAGCCCCGCCAGCTTGTGGTGTTCCGGGCGGGCGTTGTTGACGTGGTCGGAGAATACCAGGTACGGCTCGCCGGTTTCGATCCGCGCGGTCAGGATCCGCACCCACAGAGCCCGAGCGGAAATCGACCGCACGATCGACTTGTCCTTGGGCGAGCGCAGCGCCCACTGCCCGTCGGCTTCCACCGCACGCATGAAATCGTCTGGGATCTGGATCCCGTGGTGCAGGTTCAGCGCCTTGCGGTTCGGGTCACCCCCGGTCGGCCGCCGGATTTCGATGAACTCCTCGATCTCGGGGTGCCAGACCGGCAGATACACCGCCGCCGACCCGCGCCGCAGCGACCCCTGGGAGATCGCCAGCGTCAGCGAGTCCATCACCCGGATGAACGGAATGACGCCTGAGGTCTTGCCGACGGCGCCGACCTTCTCGCCGATCGAGCGCAGGTTGCCCCAGTACGATCCGATCCCGCCGCCCTTCGACGCCAGCCAGACATTCTCGTTCCACAGGCCCAGGATGCCGTCGAGGCTGTCGGTCGCCTCGTTCAGGAAGCAGGAGATCGGCAGGCCGCGCGTCGTGCCGCCATTCGACAGGATCGGCGTCGAGGGCATGAACCACAGCTTGCTCATATAATCGTAGATCCGCTGCGCATGGGCGTGGCTGTCGCCGTACTGCGACGCCACCCGGGCGAACAGATCCTGGAAGTCCTCGCCCGGCATCAGGTACCGGTCGGTCAGGGTCGCACGGCCGAAATCCGTCAGCAAAGCATCACGGGACCGGTCGACTCGAACCTGATAACGACCTGGCATCTGAACGGCATCGAGCACGGCGGTCTCTCCTGGCATTGTCATCTCACGAAAGACCTTTCTTCCACAGCGCATTGGATTCGCTGCAAACCATATATGGTAAGATCAGTGACCAAAGCCACAATATGGAGCGTTTGTGGCTGGATTACCACGCCTCATTCTCGCTAGATGGAACCGCTACTCTAGCAGATGTACGGCTCTCATCCCATGAAACGTTTGCCTTAGCGAGACGTTCTCCCCACGTTCCACAGGCCTGGGGATAACATGGCCCGAGGCAAGCTTGACCAGCGGCCGACTGGCTGGGGTCAGGGGAATCCGTCGAACCGCATGAAGGACTGTGCCGGTGCGCGCACTGTGACCAGGGAGTTCTCGATTGCGTCCGGGTCAGCGTAGCCCAGTGCCATGCCGCATACGACGGTTTCCTCCGCCGCCAACCCCAGCACTGGCCGGATTGCCCGGTGGTAGTGAGTCCAGGCG
>NZ_JBYRFX010000026.1:0-16092 GCF_057815775.1 Inquilinus sp. | reverse complement strand
GGACGACCTGTTCCGCCGGATCCTCGACAGCGCCCCGATCAGCATGGCGATCGCCGGGCCGGACGGGCGGTGCCGCCAGGTCAACGCCGCCTTCTGCGCGATGTTCGGCTATACGCCGGCGGAGTGCATCGGCCGCACCGTCGGCGATATCGTCCACCCCGACGACCGGGAGGCGGTGCTGCAGGCCTTCGTGGCGCTGCAGCAGGGCGAAATCGAAACCGCCCGGGCGGAGCGGCGCTACGTCCGCAAGGATGGCGGCACGTTCTGGGGCATGGCCAATGTCTCCGTCCTGCCCGACGCGGCCGGCGACCTCTACATCTACCAGATCGTCGGCATCGGCCCGCAGAAGCAGGCCGAGGCGGACCTGACCGCCAGCGAGCTGCGCTGGAACGTCGCCGTCGCCAGCGCCGGCCAGGGGATCTGGGACTGGAACCTGGCCACCGGCCGGATCTGGCGCTCCCGCCAATGCACGGCGATGCTCGGCTTCCCCGAGGCCGAGATCGACGAGGCCGGTGATGCCTGGTGGCGCAGCCGGTTGCACCCGGACGATGTCGATCGGGTGCTGCAGACTTTCGAGCGGCTGGTCGAAGGCGGCGAGCTGATCTACGACATGGATTACCGCCTGCGGCACCAGGACGGGCGCTGGGTCTGGATCCTGGCCCGCGGCTAGGTGGTGGAGCGGGCGGCGGACGGACGGCCGACCCGGATGATCGGCACCAACACCGACATCACCCGGCAAAAGGAGATCGAAGAGCAGTTCGCCAATGTCAGCGAGCGACTCGAACTCGCGGTCAAGGCCGGCCGGATCGGGGTGTGGGATCTCGACCTCTCCACCGGCCTGTACAATCTCAATGCCGAGATGCACGAGATCTACGGTTTCGGCGAGACCGGCATGCGGGCCGGGGTCGCGCCCGGCGCCTATGGCGGCACGCTGGACGAGGCTTTCGCCATGATCCACCCCGACGATGTCGGGACGGTCGCGGCGGAGTGGCAGCGCGCCCTGACGGAGACCTCTTCCTATGAAGGCGAGTTCCGCATTCGCCGAACGACAGGCGAGATCCGGCACATCTATTCCGTCGCCCATGTGCAGCGGGCCGCGGACGGCACGGCCCGCCGGGGCATCGGCATCAATCTCGACATCACCGAGCAGAAGCAGGCGGCGGCCCGGCTCGCCGGCCTTAACGAACGGCTGCAGCTGGCGATGGAGGTCGGCCGCATCGGTATCTTCGATCTCGATTTCGCCACCGGCCGGTACAGCTGGGACGGCCGGATGTACGAGCTGTACGATGTGCCGCCGGGACAGTTCGACGGCAGCCTGGAGATGTGGCTCGGCTTCGTGCATCCCGACGACCTGGACAAGGTGCTGCGCGAGAACGAGGCCGCGATCCGGGAAACCTCCGTCTTCAGCATCGATTTCCGGATCCGGTTGCCGCGTTCGGGTGGGATCCGCCACATCCGCTCCCTGGCCCGGGTGATCCGCCACCCGGATGGCAGCCCGGTCCGGGCCATCGGCATGAACTGGGACATCACCGACCATATGGATCTGGCCGAGGCGCTGTTCGAGGAGAAGGAGCGGCTGCGCATCACCCTGCATTCGATCGGCGATGCGGTGATCTCCACCGACGCCCAGGCCCGGATCAGCTTCATGAACCCGGTGGCTGAGCAGATGACGGGGTGGCCGGCCGCCGAGGCGATGGGCCGGCCGGTGACCGAGATCTTCCGGCTGGTCGACGAGGCCGCCGGCGATCCGATTCCGGATCCGGTCGGGGTGTGCCTGGAGCGGATGGAGCCGCTGTATCTCAGCGACGGCGCCATCCTGCTGGGCCGTGGCAGCGAACGCCGCAGCGTGCGGGATTCGGCGGCGCCGGTCCGCACCGCCTCAGGGGAGATCATCGGCGCAGTGCTGGTGTTCCAGGACGTGACCAAGGACCGGGTGCTGCAGCAGGCGCTGGTGCATTCCGCCAGCCATGACAGCCTGACCGGCCTGCCCAACCGCATGGCCTTCGAACACGGGCTGCGCGAGGCTGTCGGCCAGGTTCGGCGCGGCGGCCGTGAACAGGTGCTGTGCTACATCGATCTCGACCGCTTCAAGATCGTCAATGACGGTGCCGGCCATGCCGCCGGCGATGCGCTGCTGCGCGACGTCGCCAACCTGCTGCGCCGCCGCTGCCGGGCCGAGGACCTGGTCGCCCGGCTCGGCGGCGACGAATTCGCCCTGCTGCTGCACGACTGCACCATCGGCGACGGCGTCACCATCGCACGCCAGCTGATCCGCGCCGTGGCGGGCTTGCGCTTCCTGTGGGACGACAAGGCCTATCATATCGGCGCCAGCGTCGGGCTGACCGTGGTTGCCGCCGATGCCGGGCGGCCGGACGAGCTGATGAGCCAGGCCGACGTCGCCTGCTACACCGCCAAGACGGCGGGGCGCAGCCGGGTGTCGATCTATGGCGGCGACGGCAGCGCGGCCCGCCGGCATCATCGCGAGATCCAGGTCGCGGCCGGCATCCGCAACGCGATCGAGACCAAGCGCTTCCGCCTGTACGCGCAGGAGATCCGCAGTCTGCGGCCGCAGGCGGAGCCGATGCGCCATTTCGAGATCCTGCTGCGCATGCAGGACGACAATGGCGGTATCGTCGAGCCGGCGGATTTCATCCCGGCCTCCGAACGCTACGATCTGATGGGCAGCATCGACCGCTGGGTGATCCGCACCACGCTGCGCGACCACGGCCCACATCTGCGCGCCGCGCTGGACCTGTCGATCGGCATCAACCTGTCAGCCAATTCCCTGAACGACCCGTTCCTGTGGCCGTTCCTGAAGGAGGAGCTGTTCGTGTCCGGTCTCAACCCGGGCCGGCTGCACCTTGAGATCACCGAGACGGCGATGATCAACAACCTGGGCGCTGCCGGCCAGTTCGTGTCGCGGGCGCGCGGCGCCGGCTGCCGCGTCGTGCTCGACGATTTCGGCACTGGCCTCAGCTCCTTCAGCTATCTCCGGCAGTTCCCGGTCGACGGGCTGAAGATCGATGGCGGCTTCATCCGCCAGGTGGTGGGAAGCGCGGTCGACCGGGCGATCGTCGAATCGATCAACGCGATCGGCCACCGGCTCGGCGCCATCACCATCGCCGAGCATGTCGAGGATGAGGAGACGCTGGAGATCGTGCGGGCGATGGGCATCGACCAGGCCCAGGGCTTCGCCGTCGGCCGGCCACAGCCAATCGACACGGCGCTTTGACCGCCAGCCGGCTCAGAAATAAAACATAATAATAATGTTATATAATTTATAATTCAACATCGAGATATGAGATTTATGTTGACGTATTCCGAGTTGGATGGAGAGATTACGGCTGGGCGCCGGATCGTCGGGCCTGACTTGGCCGTCTTTCCGGAGAATTGGACATGCTTTCGCGCCGTACCCTGCTGTCGACCACCCTGGCCATCGCGGCTGCTGCGCCCCTGATCGCCGGCCGGCCGGTTCGGGCGGAGGAGGCGCCGAAGGCTCTTCGCATCGGCTACCAGAAGAACGGCATCCTGCTGGTCGCCAAGACCCGCAAGTCGCTGGAGGAGCATTTCGCTGCTGATGGCGTCGATGTGCAGTGGATCGAATTTGCCTTCGGCCCGCTGCTGCTGGAGGCGTTGAATGCCGGCAGTATCGATTTCGGGGCCACCGGCGACACGCCGCCGATCTTCGCCCAGGCGGCGCAGGCCGATCTGGTCTATGCCGCGGCCTCGCCGGCCGCCGGATCTGGGCAGGGGCTGGTGGTGCCGAAGACCTCCACCGCGCGGACCGTGGCCGATCTCAAGGGCGCGCGGATCGCCGTCGGCAAGGGCTCCAGCGCCCACAACTTCCTGGTTGCGGCGCTGCAGAAGGCGGGGCTTGGTTGGCAGGACATCACCCGATCTACCTGGCCCCGGCGGATGCCCGCGCGGCCTTCGCCGGCGGCAGCTTGGACGCCTGGGCGATCTGGGACCCGTATTTCGCCATTGCCGAGCTGGAAGAATCCGCCCGCGTCATCGCCACCTCCGCCGATGTCGAGCCGCAGAACTCCTACTTCCTCGCCAGCAAGGGCTTCGCCACCGACCACTCCGCCACGCTGCGCGACCTGGTGGCGGAGCTGGACCGGGTCGGCGTCTGGGCCGATGCGCATCATGACGATGTTGCCAAGCTGTTCGCCGACGAGACCGGCATCAGCCTGGCGGCGGAGCAGCGCTCGGTCGACCGCTCCTCGTTCCGCCTGGGGCCGCTGACCGATGTGATCGTGACCCAGCAGCAGAAGATCGCCGACCGCTTCGCCGCCCTAGGCCTGATCCCGGCGCCGATCGTGGTGCGGGACATCGTCTGGACCCCGGCCGCTTGAGCGTGCCGCCTCTCTCCATCACCGGGACGCCGCCCATGTCCGATTCCCAGAAGCCGCTCGACCTGTTCTGGTTCATCCCGACCAGCGGCGACGGCCCCTATCTCGGCACCCAGGACCGGCACCGGCCGGCCGATTTCCGCTATCTGCGCGAGATCGCGACAGCGGTCGACCGGCTCGGCTTCACGGGCGTGCTGCTGCCGACCGGGCGCGGCTGCGAGGATGCCTGGATCACCGCCACGGCGCTGGCCACCGCCACCGAACGCCTGCGCTTCCTGGTGGCGCTGCGCCCCGGCGTGGCGACGCCCGCCTTCTTCGCCCGCCAGGCCGCGGCGCTCGACCGCATCAGCCAGGGCCGGCTGCTGCTCAACGTCGTGGTCGGCGGCGACCCGGCGGAGCTGGCCGGCGACGGCGTCTTCCTCGACCATGACACGCGCTATGCCCAGGCAGCGGAGTTCCTGACAATCTGGCGCCGCCTACTGGCGGGCGACACGGTCGATTTCGAGGGCGACTTCCTCAAGGTGAAGGGCGGCAAGCTGTCCTTCCCGCCGGTGCAGCGCCCGCACCCGCCGCTGTGGTTCGGTGGCTCCTCAGACGCGGCGCTCGACCTCGCCGCCGACCAGGTCGACACCTACCTGACCTGGGGTGAGCCGCTGGAGCAGGTGGCCGGGAAGATCGAGGCCGCCAAGGCGCGCGCGGCGGCCCGCGGCCGCACCCTGCGCTTTGGCATGCGCATCCACCTGATCGTGCGCGAGACGGAGGACGAGGCCTGGCGCGTCGCCGAGCGGCTGATCCGCGACGTCTCCGACGATGCCATCGCCGAGGCCCAGAAGAAGCTGGCGGATGGCTCCGATTCCGTGGGGCAGCAGCGGATGACGGCGCTGCATGGCGGCCGCCGCGACAAGCTGCTGGTCGGGCCCAATCTGTGGGCTGGTATCGGGCTGGTGCGCCGCGGCGCCGGCACCGCCCTGGTCGGCGATCCCGAGACCGTGGCGGCGCGCCTGCGCGAATACCAGGCGCTGGGCATCGAGACGATCATCGCCTCGGGCTACCCGCATCTCGAGGAAGCCTACAATGTCGCGGAGCTGCTGTTCCCGGCGCTCGGCATCGGAGCGGATGCCGAAAAGGCCGGCGCGCACGAGCTGCATCCCGGCGAGTTCGGCACCGCTGCCGGAAAGCCGAAGCTGACCGCGGTGTCGTAGGGGCTGGCGGTCATAGCTCCGCCCGCATCCTTTTCACTCTCCCCTCCCGCAAGGGGAGGGGAGAGTGAAAAAGTCGGGATCAGAAGAGTAGAACCTCGGTCCTACCCCTCCTTCTTCGTCCAGGCCGTCGGCTTCGGGTTGCGCTCTTCGAAGTCGATCTGGTGCCAGTAAGGATAGGCCGGCGTGCGGTGGCTGGCGTCGTCCAGCAGCGCGACCTGCTCCGGCGTCAAGTTCCAGCCGACGGCGCCGAGATTCTGCTTCAGCTGTTCTTCGTTGCGGGCGCCGATGACGATGTTGGCCACGGTCGGCCGCTGTAGCAGCCAGTTCAGCGCCACCTGCGGGATGGTCTTGCCGGTGTCCTTGGCGACGATGTCGAGTGCGTCGACCACGGTGTAGAGGTATTCGTCATCGACCGGTGGGCCGCCAACGCTGCCGCCTGACCCGATGCGGCCCCCGGCGGCAGGCTGGCCGCGCCGGATCTTGCCGGTCAGGCGGCCCCAGCCCAGCGGGCTCCACACCATCAGCCCGACCTTCTGGTCGACGCCCAGCGGCATCAGCTCCCACTCATAGTCGCGGCCGATCAGCGAGTAATAGCCCTGATAAGCGACATAGCGGGCGAGGCCGTATTTCTCCGACGTCGCCAGCGCCTTCATCAGGTGCCAGCCGGAGAAGTTGGAGGCGCCGATATAGCCGATCTTGCCGCTGCGGGTCAGGTCGTCGAGCGCGCGCAGCGTCTCGTCGACCGGCGCGATCGCGTCGAAGCCGTGCATGAAATAGAGGTCGATGTGGTCGGTGCCGAGCCGCTTCAGGCTGGCCTCGCAGGACCGAATCAGGTGGTA
This sequence comes from Inquilinus sp., assembly GCF_057815775.1. Classification (NCBI taxonomy): domain Bacteria; kingdom Pseudomonadati; phylum Pseudomonadota; class Alphaproteobacteria; order Rhodospirillales; family Rhodospirillaceae; genus Inquilinus; species Inquilinus sp. The sequence goes on along the minus strand of NZ_JBYRFX010000026.1, from coordinate 9,699 downwards.
GCGCGACGATCCCATGTCGTTCGGGCCGGAACCCATCGGAAAGGTCGCCTTGGTCGAGATCAGGGCCTGGTCGCGGCGGCCCTTCAGGGCCTGGCCGAGGATCTCCTCCGACACGCCGGCGTCATAGACATTGGCAGTGTCGAAGAAATTGACGCCGGCCTCCAGGCACAGATCAACCAGGCGGCCGGCCTGGGCGACGTCGGTGTTGCCCCAGCGGTTGAAGAATTCGGTGGTGCCGCCGAAGGTGGCGGTCCCCAGGCTGAGCACCGGCACCTTGAGGCCGGATCCGCCGAGCTGACGGTATTCCATATGTTGTCTCCGCGATAACGGAAGAAGGCAGCGCCCGGTCCGGGGCCACCCGCAAGAAGGCGGGCAGTGTAGGGCCTTAGGCACGGCCGTCGGCCCCTGTGTTGCCGGGCACCTGCTGCGTGCCCCCTGCATCGCCGGCGCCCTTGTTCGAGGCGCGGGGTGCCAGTTCAGCCGAAGCGGAAGCCGGACACCGCCTTGCCGTTGATCCGGTCGTTGTAGATGCGCTGGCCGCGATCGGCGCCGGCGGCGCCGGCGGCGACGAACAGCGGCACCAGATGCTCGCTGCGCGGATGGCACTCCAGGGCACCGGGCGCCGCGGCCCAGCTCGCCAGCGCCCGGTCACGCTCGGCCGGGTCCGCGGCCTCGACCGCCGCGCTGAGCCAGGCGTCGAACCGCTCGGTCGTCGAATCGAAATCGGGGTCGGTCGACCGGAACATCCGCAGATTGTGGAAGCTCATGCCGCTGCCGACGATCAGCACGCCCTCGTCACGCAGCGGCGCCAGGGCCCGGCCGATGGCGAGATGCGCCGCAGGGTCGAGATCCTGCTGCAGCGACAACTGCATGATCGGCACGTCGGCGCCGGGATAGATCAGCATGAAGGGTATGAAGACGCCGTGGTCGTAGCCGCGCGCCGCCTCGGTCCCGGTGTCGATGCCGGCCGCTTGCAGCAACCCGGCCGCGCGCGCCGCCAGATCCGGCGATCCCGGCGCCGGATATTCCAGGCGGTAGGTGTGGTCGGGAAAGCCGTAATAGTCGAACAGCAGGGGCGGGGCGTCGCCGACATGCACGGTCGGCCGCGCCTCCTCCCAATGGCCCGAGATCACCAGCACCGCCTTGGGCCGGATGCCGAGTTCGGCATCGAGGCCGCGCAGATGGACGCCCAGTCGGTCCCACAGATCCGCAGGCCCGAAGCCTGCCGGCATGAACGGCCAGGGGCCGCCGCCATGCGGGATGAACAGGGTCGGCAGGCGGGTGTCGGTCATGTCGCGGTCTCCGGGCGGGCGGTGGGCTGGCCACGGCGACGATGATGGCACGGCCGGCGCCGCCGGCTCAATCATACGGCGCCGGCCGATGGCTCAGGCGGCGAGGGCGGAGACGCGGGCCAGGGCGCCGGCGACGGCCTTTTCGGCGACATCGGGGCCATAGGCGACGCCTTCGACCGCGATGGTCTCGATATCGGTCAGCCCGACGAAGCTGAACAGGTGCTTCAGATAGGGCTCCTGGAAGTCGAACGGCTTGCTCGGCCCGTCCGAATAGACGCCGCCGCGCGCCTCGACCAGATACACCTTCTTGCCGGTGATCAGGCCATGCACGCCGGTCTCGTCATAGCGGAAGGCGACGCCGGCCCGCAGCAGGTAGTCGAACCAGCTCTTGAGGGTGGAGGCGAGGCCGAAATTGATCATCGCCGAGGCGATGACGATGGTGTCGGCGGCAAACACCTCCTGCAGCAGTGTGTCGGACAGGGCGATCGCGGCCTGCTGCGCCGGGCTGCGGCCTTCGGCCGGCAATGCCTGGGCGGCCAGGAAATCCTCACCGATATGCGGCAGGGCCGAGGCGGCCAGGTCGCGGCGGGTGACCGTGGCGCCGGATGACTGGGACTGCAGCCGGTCGACCAGGGCGGTGGCGACCTTGGTCGACAGCGACGCGGCGCCGCGCGGGCTGGAGGTGACGAACAGGATGCGGCTCATCGGGAACAGGTCCTTGTTGCGAAGGAATCGGGGTGTTCGATGGAAGCCGGCCGGCCGATCGGATCAGTCCCGGGGTTGATCTGGCCCCGGGTCAGTCACATTTTGTGACTGACGCACAATTGATGACTGCGCCGGATCCCCGCAAGGAGGCACATTTTTGGAACCCAGTCACACGGATGGTCATGCCGACTGCCGGGCGATCAGCGACGTGCTGGCCCGGATCGGCGACAAATGGACTGTCATGGTGGTGGGGCTGCTGTCGGACAAGCCGATGCGCTTCAACGAATTGCGCCGCACCATCGGCAGCATCTCGCAGCGGATGCTGACCCTGACGCTGCGGGGGCTGGAGCGGGACGGGCTGGTGACGCGCACCGTGTTCCCGACGATTCCGCCGCGCGTGGATTACGACCTGACCGATATGGGCCGGACGCTGATCGACCCGCTCAAGACGCTGTTCGCCTGGGCCACGACGCATCGGCCGACGATCGAGACGGCGCGGCAGGCCTTCGACGTGATCTCGCCCAATGTGCAGGTGCCCCATCCGCCGCGCCAGGTGCCGCCGCTGCCGCGATCGCGGCTGCCGAGCCTGGCGGCGATCCAGGGCGATCCTGCCGCGGAGTAATCGGCAGCCGCTCAGACAAAAGAAAACCCCGCCGGCTTACGCTCGGCGGGGTTTTCGCGACCCTTGTCCGGGGGAGGAGTCGGACAGGGCGCCTCCGGTCGATCCGATCACGCAGCGCGGCGGATGACCGAATCTTCGTTCGCGGCGGCGCCAACGGTGGCCGGGCGAAGCAGCGAAGAAACGTCGGCGTGGCCGATGTTGGTGTCGCGGGCGGCACGGCTCAGGCGCTCCATGATGGTGCCGCGGTTCATGCCGATGTCGGCAAGCAGGCGGTCATCGAGCTGCATCAGAGCGGCATAGGCGCGGCGACGTTCCCAGGCGGCAGAGATCTTGTTGAGCAGGGTGTTCATTTCGGCATTCCTTCAATTCGTGCCGCGTCTTGCGATGTTCGCGGCGCGGCGTGCGGTGTGTGTCACTGCACGAGCCGATATATGCGCTTACCTTAGCCATGCTTGTACCCCTGCCTATCGCACCGCAGCAATGCAGGTGATGCAATGCCTGACATTTAAGCGCCCCCTCCGCCCAGCTTCTGCCTTGGTTGGCGGAATTCGTCGCAATTCCGCCGCAATCAGGCTCGGTCGGGCTTTGGTGCAGTGCAAAACAATTGGGCAGGTGGTGCAAAGCAATGAGGCTGCCGATAAAGTAAGCGGGAATACTATGTCGCTGTAGCAAGCTCCGGTAGCATCAGGCCTTCGGCCAGATGGCGGCCCAGCAGGGCACCGGCCGGCGCCAGGCCAGGGGTGCGGTGCAGGCGGATATCCGCCTCCGGCAGCGGCGGCAGCCCGTCGCGGTCGCTCAGCGGGCGCAGCTCCGCCGGGAACAGCCCGGCCTTGACCACGGTGACGGCCAGGCCCTGCGCCGCTATCGCGGTGACTGCCGCCAGGCTGTGGCTGACGAAGGCCAGGCGCCAGGGCTGGCCGGCTTCGTCCAGCGCCGCCATCGCCCAGGCCCGGAACAGGCAGCCTTGCGGATACAAGGCGAGGGGCAGTGGGCTGCGCTCGTCAGTGGCCAGGGCCCGGCCGGCGGCCCACACCGCCCGTTCGCGCCGCAGGAAGGTGCCGCCGCCATCGCCCGCCGCATGCATCGCCAGCACCAGGTCGAAGCGTTCGCCCAGCCGCAGCAGCATCGGCCCGGTCAGCCCCGTCACCATTTCGACCTGGATGTGAGGGTGGGCGGCGGCGAAGCCGGCCAGCAACGGCGGCACCAGGCGGGTGCCGTAATCCTCCATCACCCCCAGCCGGACGATGCCTTCGACCTGCATGTCGCGCAGCCGGCCGACCGCCTCGGCCGACACGGCCAGGATGCGGCGGGCATAGCCTAACAGCACCTCGCCGGCCGGGGTCAGCCGCAGGCCGCGGCGGCTGCGGTCCAGCACCGGCGCGCCGATCGCCGCCTCCAGCCGCTGGATCTGCATGCTGATCGCCGACTGGGTCCGGTTCAGCGCCGCGGCGCCGCGGGTGAAGGAGCCGTGGTCGGCGACGGCGACGAAGGCGCGCAGCAGATCCGGATCGAGCATATCGGCCTTCATCAAAATCTGTGATGAAGCAGATCACAGTTATGCGTTTCCGTGAAGTCGATGGCGGTTCCTATCATGCTTCTGCATGACGGGAGGGGCGGCGATGGGGCGGGATATGCAAGGGGTGATGGCGGCGTTGCTGTCGAGCACGCTGGGCGGCAGCTCGGTGGTGGCGACGCGTTTCATCATCGGCGCCACAGATCCGGCGACGCTCGGAGTCTTCCGCTTCGGCATCGGCTGCGTCCTGCTGGTGCCGGTGGTGCTGGCGTTGCGAGTGCCCTGGCCGCCACGGCGGGATGTGCCGGCAGTGATGCTGCTGGGCCTGCTGTTCTTCGCCGCCTTCCCGTTCCTGTTCAACGCCTCGCTCGGCCACACCACCGCGGCGCGCGGGGCGCTGGCCCTGTCGACCCAGCCGCTGCTGACCCTGGCGGCCGGCGCCGCGCTCGGGGTCGAACGCCTGACCCTGCGCAAGACCGCCGGCGTGCTGCTGGCCATGGCCGGCGTCGCGACGGCTTTGGCGGCCGGGCTGGCCGATGCGCCGCCGCAGGCCTGGCGCGGCGACCTGCTGATGGTCGGGGCCGCCGGGTGCAGTGCCTTATACAATGTGTGGTCGCGCCCCTATGTCGGGCGCTCGGCCGCCCTGTCCTTCACCGCGCTCGGCATGGCGGCGGGCGGCTGCGGCCTGCTGGCGGTGCTGCTGCTGACCCGGCCGCCGGCACTGCCGTCCTTCGATGCCGCGGGCTGGGCGGTGGTGCTCTATCTCGGCATCGTCGGTTCCGCCGTCACCTTCTTCCTGTGGTCCTTCGCCCTCGGCCGGACAACGCCGACGCGGGTGTCGATCTCGGTCGCGGTCAACCCGGTGGTGGCGGCGCTGCTCGGCGCCGCGCTGCTGGGCGAGCCGGTGGGCTGGCCGCTGCTGCTGGGCCTCGGCACCGTCGCCGCCGGCATCGCGCTGGCAGCGACCGATCCGCGGCGTCCGGCGCCGGTTCCGCGGCCGGCCGCGCCCTCGCCTTGAAAATGCCCAGGCCCGCGGCGGCGGGTACACTGGACGGGCACGACCGACGATGCCATAGTCCGCGCCATTCGGCGGCCAGGGGCCGTCACACGGTGTGTCCACGGATCCATGGCCTTCGATCTGAGCGAATTCGGGCTGCGCGCCTATCTCAACTTCGTCACCTGGCGGCGGGGCTCCCTCGTCGGCACCGACGCGCTGGGGAATCGCTATTTCCGCAGCCGCAAGATGCCGGCGAACGGGCGCGAGCGGCGCTGGGTGGTGTTCGACGGTGGCACCTCGGATGCGAGCCGCGTGCCGCCGGAATGGCATGGCTGGCTGCACCACACCTTTCAGGAGCCGCCGGGCGAGATCAGCCCGTTCCGCCGCGCCTGGCAGCAGCCGCCGGAAGCCAACGCGACCGGGACCGAGCACGCCTACCTGCCGCCCGGCCATCCGCTGCGCGGCAGCCACCGTGCCAAGGCGACCGGCGACTACGAGCCCTGGACGCCGGCGTGACCGGACACGCCTAAGGATAGATAGATGCACAGGAACGTCATCGAAACGGTGATGGGTGCGGTTGTCTTGGCCGTGGCCCTGCTGTTCCTGGGGTTTGCGTACACCAGCGCCAACCTCCACTCCGTGTCCGGCTACAAGCTGAAGGCGCAGTTCGACCAGGCCGACGGCGTCGGCACCGGCACCGATGTGCGGATCGGCGGTGTCAAGGTCGGCACCGTGACCAGCGTGACGCTGAACCCGAAGAGCTACCTTGCCGATGTCGAGCTCTCGATCGACCCGGCGATCAAGCTGTCGCCCGACACCGCCGCGGCGATCAGCAGCGACGGGCTGCTCGGCGGCCGCAGCCTGTCCCTCAGCCCTGGCGCCGAGCCGGACAGCCCCAATGGCTGGCTGAAGGATGGCGATACCATCGACCACACCCAGTCCAACCCCAGCCTCGAGCAGCTGCTCGGCCAGGTGATCTTCAACATCGGCCAGCTCAGCGACAAGGCGGGCAACAGCGGCGGGGCCGGCGGCCAGGCGCCGCAGCAGAAGCCGGCGGGCATGCTGGGGAATTGATGAGCGGAACCATGCGCCGTTTCCCCGTCCTTCCGGTCCTGGCGGCCCTGGCCACGGTGGCGGTCTCCGCCGCCGGCCACGCGGCCGCCACCATCAACCAGCCGATCGCGGAGCTGCGCGGGCTCGACAAGATCACCGCGCGCACCCAGCCGCTGGAAGCCAAGGTCGGCGACAAGATCCAGTTCGGCACGCTCAGCATCACGGTGCGGGCCTGCCGCAAGGCACCGCCCGAAGATCCGCCGGAAAGCGCCGCCTTCCTCGAGATCACCGACACGCCGCCGACCAAGGATGCGGGCAAGCCGCCGGTGACGGTGTTCTCGGGCTGGATGTTCGCCTCATCGCCCGGCGTCTCGGCGCTGGATCACCCGGTCTACGACGTCTGGGTGGTCAGCTGCACCGACAGCTCGCCGGCTGCGGCCTCCGCCAGCCAGGAGGTCGACGACAACGTGCCGGACGCCTCGCCGCTGCCGCTGCCGGAGATGAAGATCATCCCGCCGGCGCTCCCGGCCAGCCGCCAGCAGTAAGCTAAAGCACCGCCACCGCGAACAGGCCGAGGACGCAGAGGAATCCGAGCGTCCACAGGCCGGAGCGCAGGCTGGGCAGATCAGCCGCATAGGCGCCGGTATAGGCCAGGCGCAGCATGACGAACAGGCCGGCCAGCAGGTCGACCCGCCCCTGCGGCGCCGCCGCCAGCTGGGCGATGATGACGGCCGCGGCGAAGGCCGGGAACGTCTCGAAATGATTGCGATGCGCCCAATCCAGGCGCTGCTGCCAGCCGGTCATCCGCTCCATGCCCAGCCGTGGGGCATGGTTGTCGATCCGCGCCGCCGACTTGGCCGGCATGATGGTGAGATAGGGCAGCATGATCGCCGCCAGCACCATCCAATACGCGAAGGTCATCGAGTCGACTCCGGCTGCGAAGGTGGCATTCTCGGCACCCGCCGGGGCCTTGGAAAGGGCTATGCGACCGGGCCCGGTCCGAATGCCTTGGCGTAGACCGGGATGGTCTCGCTGACGGCGAAGCCGTGGCGCCGGTACAGGGCCAGCGCCGTGTCGTTCGCCGCCGCCACATCCAGCGCCGCGCTGCCGGCGCCTGCCTCATGCAGCCGGCGCAGGCTCTCCGCCACCAGGATGTCGCCCAGCCGGCCGCCGCGGAATTCCGGGTCGCGGCCGATCAGCCCGATCTCACCTTCGCCGCCGGGCGGCTCGGGCGGATGCACCCGCAGGAAGCCGGCGACGCGGTCACCCTGCAGGATCAGCCCACACTGCGCCGCCATTCCCCGGGCCCGTTCGGCGAAGCTGTCGAAGTCGGGGATGCTGGAACCGGGAACCGCGGCCATGGCGCGGCAGACCGCATCGTGCTGGCTGCGCATGGTAGCCTCGGTCGGTTGGCCCCATGCCAGCCCGTCGGGCAGCGGCGGCACCGGTGGCGGCGCGCCGTCGAACGGCCGGCGCATCAGATACATCCGGTAGGCCAGGCGGTGGCCGCGGGCCTCCAGCTCGGTATCCCAGCCTCGGAACAATTCCACGGCCTCGACTTCCAGGCTGCGGCGCAGGCTGCCTGATATTGCCGCCTCGGCCTCCTGCAGCAGCCGCCGGGCCAAAGTGGCCCGGTCGCAGTCCGGATCGAGGCCGAGCAGCACCAGGCTCGCCGCGTCGGCTGCGTTGCTGCAGGTGTCGACCAGCATGGCGACGGCGACGCGATTGCCGTCGGCATCCGCGAGATCGATGATGCAGCCGGGGCCGGAGGCCAGCCGGGCCATGCCCCAGCGCGGCTCGAACGGCAGCTGCGGCGCCGGGTGCGCCTGGATGAAGCCGATCAGCGCCTCATCGGGCGGGCCGGCTGGAACCGGCCGGCGGACCAGGGCCGGGGCGTTCATGGCGACTCCGCTCCGCGTTTGAGCAGGTCTGTCAGCTCGGCTGCCGGGTCAGCGCCGACCCAGTCCGGCCGCAGCGCCAGGGCGGCGGCCAGGCGGCGGCGATACACGGCGCGATCGATCTCCGTCGTGCCGAAGCGAGCGAGATGGGTGGTGACGAATTGGGTGTCGAGCAGGACGAAGCCGGCGGCCCGCAGCCGGGCAACCAGATGGATCAGCGCCACCTTGCTGGCATCGGTGGCGCGGCTGAAAATGCTCTCGCCGAAAAAGGCGGCGCCGAGCGCCACGCCGTACAGCCCGCCGGCCAGCGTGTCGCCGTCCCAGCACTCGACGCTGTGGGCGAAGCCGCCGCGGTGCAGCGTGGTGTAGAGGGCGACGATCTCGTCATTGATCCAGGTGCTCGGCCGGTCGGGCGCCGGCGCGGCACAGGCGGCGATGACGCCGGCGAAATCCGCGTTGGCCGTGACCCGGAAGCGGCCGGCCTTCACGGTGCGGGCCAGCCGGCGGGGCACATGGACGCCATCGAGCGGCAGCACGCCGCGGCGCGGCGGGTCGAACCAGTGCAACTCCACGCTGTCGGCCGATTCCGCCATCGGGAACAGCCCGGCGGCGTAGGCCCGCAACAGCAGCTCGGGCGTGATGCTGGTCATGTCAGGGACCCGATGGTGGTCCCTGACATAAGGGTCGTCGCGGCATTCATGTTCCGTCGATAGCCGAGGCCGCCGCCGCCGTCCATCTGTCACGGCGCATTCTGTCAACGATCTAGCCGGTTGCACAGAAGGGCGGTTCCTCTAAGTCGGATCTTCCAGGCTGAACTGGTTGGCCTCGCCGTCATAGGCGAACAGTTCGGCATAGCGGCCCCAGGAGATCGCGGCCCGCAGCGTCTCCTCGGCCCGGTCCTCGGACATGAAGTCCTCGAGTTCTTCGGAGAAGCGCAGCCGGGGGGCCCGGTGGCTCGGCCGCTCGTCCAGCACCCGCCGGATCAGGGCGGCGATCGGCACATGGGCCAGCAGATGCGCCGCGAACAGCCGCTTGCGGTGGTCGACGTCGGACTCGGCAAACACCCGGCCATGCTCGGTCAGGTGGATGTCGCCATCGGCCATGTCGGCGAAGCGCAACAGCTGCAGCGTCTCGGCGATCGGGAACAGCTCGTCCGCCTCCATCTGCAGCGTCGCCGCCAAGTCGGGCAGGTCGGCCCGGCCCTTGTAGGGGGCGGCCGCCAGCGCTTCCATCAGGCCCGACATCAGGTTGGTCGAGACATGCGGCAGCTCCATGCCGATGCCCGTGCCGGGAAATCCGCCCGTGGATTTCGGCCCGGTTTGCCCGGCTGTGCTGCGGTTGGTCATGCGGGCATAGATGTCGTCGACCATCCGGCGGAACTCGGGGTCCAGCCGGTTGCGCGGATGCGGCAGGTCGATGCGGATCTCCGCCGCCACCCGGCCGGGATTGGACGAGAAGATCAGGACGCGGTCGCACATCAGGATCGCCTCCTCGATGTTGTGTGTCACCATCAGGATCGACTTGATCGGCAGCCGTCCTTCCATCCACAGGTCGATCAGGTCGGTGCGCAGCGTTTCCGCGGTCAGCACGTCGAGCGCGGAGAACGGCTCGTCCATCAG
>NZ_JBYRFX010000025.1:0-3853 GCF_057815775.1 Inquilinus sp. | reverse complement strand
CGCCTTCCACCAGGCCGGCAGCCCGGAGGCCGAGGCCGCGGTGGCCGCGGCCGGCGCGCTGCGGGCGGCGCTCAGCAGCGTCACCCTGGTCGCCGCGGTGAAGGACACCCTGGCCGAGATCCATGGCGACGCCGCCTGGCGTCGGCTGGTCCCGCCGCTGCGGTCGCTGACCCAGGCGGAGCGGCAGACGCTGGCCGCCGCCCTGGCCAAGACCGAGTACCCGCGCCTGTTCGGGCGCTGAGGCGCCGCAACCCGGTTTTTCCCCTCCGGCAGTCCATTGCGAATCATATAAGTGTCTGCTTATATGATTCGCATGACCGCGACCGAGATCTTCCAGGCTTTGATCTTCCAGGCCTTGGCCGACCCGACCCGCCGCGCCGTGTTCGAGCGCCTGGCGGGCGGCGAGATGAGCGTGTCCGAGCTGAAGGCCGGCTTCGCCGTGTCGCAGCCGGCGATCTCGCAGCATCTCGCCGCCCTGCGCCGTGCCGGGCTGGTGGCCGAACGGCGCGAGGGCCGCTTCGCCTATTACCGGGCGGCGCCGGACGGACTCGCCCCGCTCGGCGACTGGATTGACCGCTACCGCGCCTTCTGGCCGGAGCGGGTCGCGCATCTCAAGACCCTGCTCGAGGACATGGACGATGAGTGACCCGAAGCCCGATCCGGCCGATTCCGTCGTCATCGATTGTGACCTGGCCCACCCACCGGAAAGGGTGTGGCGGGCGCTGACCGAGCCGAGGCTGCTCGGCGCCTGGCTGCTGCCGAACGATATCCGGGCGGAAGAGGGGCGGCGCTTCACCCTGCGCAACGGGCCGGGCACCGACGCGCCGATCGACTGCGAGGTGCTGGCGGCGGAGAAGCCCCGGCTGCTGCGCTACAGCTGGCGCGGCCGGGACACGGATGCCGGGGGCAAGCCGTTGGACACGGTGGTGACCTTCACCCTCGACGGCACCGCGGCCGGCGGCACCCGCCTGCGCATCGTGCACAGCGGCTTCCGCGCCGGCGCCCGGGCGACGGCGCTGTGGACCGGCACGCCGGTGCCGCGCCGATCCACCCGCCGGCGCCGGGTGTCGCGGATCACGGTGTCGATGGCGGGGAGGGGGCTGCGATGGGCAGCATGACCATGAGCCTCGTGCCGATGGTCGTGGAGCAGTCGGGCCGCGGCGAACGCGCCTTCGACATTTTCTCCCGCATGCTGCGCGACCGGATCATTTTCCTGAACGGCCCGATCGACGACGGCGTCTCGGCGCTGGTCTGCGCTCAGCTGCTGTTCCTGGAATCGGAGGATCCGCGCAAGGAGATCGCGATCTACATCAACTCGCCGGGCGGGGTGGTCAGCAGCGGCCTCGCGATCTACGACACGATGCAATACATCAAGAGCCCGGTGTCGACCGTCTGCATGGGCACGGCGGGGTCGATGGGGTCCTTCCTGCTGATGGCCGGGGCGCCCGGCCGGCGCATCGCCCTGCCCAATGCCAGGGTGGTGCTGCATCAGCCCTCCGGCGGCTTCCAGGGCCAGGCCTCGGACATCGAGCGCCATGCCGAGGACATCGTGCGGCTGAAGCGCCAGCTGAACCTGCTCTACGCCAAGCATTGCGGCCGGACCTATGACGAGGTCGAGCGCACCCTGGACCGCGACCGCTTCATGACTGCGGAAGAGGCGAAGGCCTGGGGCATCGTCGACCACGTCTATGAGCGCCGGGAGGAGGCGGCCTAACCCGCCTGCGCCGCCGCCAGCACCCGGTCGATGAAGGTGTCGGCCGCGCCCAGGTGATGGGCTGGGTCACGCAGGGCGGCCCAGTCGACCGGGGCGGCGGAGGCCTCGGCCAGCAGGTCGAACAGGTGGCGGCCGGTGGCGGTGGCCTTCGTCGCCGCTTCCTTCACCAGGCGCTGTGCCTCCGGCCGCGGCATATGGGTGGCCAGGGCGAAGCTTGCCGCCTCGGCCAGCAGCAGGCCGTGCGAGGCCTCGAACTGCTGCGCCATCCGATCCTTGTCGACCGTCAGGCTGCCGGCCACGGCCAGGGCATGGTTCAGCGCCGCCCCGGTGGCGACCAGCATCTGCGGCAGCGCCAGCCATTCAATCTGCCAGGCGGCGCCGTCGCGCTCATGCTCATGCAGCATCGCCTGGTGCAGCTGACCGACCATGCCGGCGTTGAAGCGGGCCAGGGCGACCAGCGCCTCCGGCCCGACCGGGTTGGATTTCTGCGGCATGGTCGACGACCCGCCGCCGGCACCGGGCCGCACCTCCGCCACTTCGTTCTGGGCCAGCAGGATCAGGTCGCGGCCGATCTTGCCCAGCGTGCCGGTCACCAGCGCCAGCCAGCCGGCGAATTCGGCCAGGCCGTCGCGCTGGGCGTGCCAGGGCATCGGCGGCACGCCTAGGTCCAGGATCTCCGCCAGCGCCGCCTCGACCGCGATGCCGTCCGCGCCCAGCGCGCTCAAAGTTCCGCTCGCGCCGCCGAAGGACAGCAGAAGCAGGCGGGGCTTCAGCTCGCGCAGCCGGTCGCGGTCGCGCAGCAGCGGCGCCAGCCAGCCGGCGACCTTGAGGCCGAAGGAGATCGGCGTCGCCTGCTGCGACCGGGTGCGGCCGGGCATCACCGTGCCGCGATGGGCATCGGCCAGCCCGGCCAGCGCCGTGGCCAGCGCCGCGAGCCGTTGGTCGAGAATGTCGATCACCCGGCGCAGCCGCAGCACCAGCCCGGTGTCGAGGATGTCCTGGCTGGTGGCGCCCCAATGCACCGCCTGGGCCGCTTCCTCGCCCGCCGAAGCCGCCACCGCCTGGCGCAGCGCCGCGACCAGGGCGGGCACCGGCACGCCGTCCTCGGCGGTCTTCGCCGCCAGCGCCGCCGGGTCCGGCAGCAGCGCGCCGGCGGTGGCCGCAATCACGCTGGCCGCCGCGGCCGGGATCACGCCGCAGCGCGCCTCGGCCTCGGCCAGCGCCGCCTCGACCTTCAGCATCGCCCGCAGCGCCGCCTGGTCGCTGAACAGGGCCGCGATCTCGGCATCGGAGAGGAGCGAGCCGGTGAGGGCGGAATCGAAGGGCGAGACGGTCATGTGGGTCCGGCAGGATTGGGATCAGACTCCGCGTTGCCTCTCCCGCCTGGCGGGAGAGGTCGGGCTCGCGCAGCGAGACCGGGTGAGGGCTTGCCCTGGCCTCGACGAAGAACCCTCACCCGGAGCCGCTTCGCGTCTCCGACCTCTCCCGCAAGCGGGAGAGGCAAAAGCGAACTGCACCGTTTCTTACACCGCTTCCAGCGCCAGGGCGATGCCCTGGCCGACGCCGATGCACATCGTCACCAGGGCGCGCTTGCCGCCGGTCAGGCTGAGCTGCAGCGCCGCGGTGCCGGCGATGCGGGCGCCGGACATGCCGAGCGGGTGGCCGAGAGCGATGGCGCCGCCATTCGGGTTCACATGGGCGGCATCGTCGGGCAGGCCGAGGTCGCGGGTCACCGCCAGGGCCTGGGAGGCGAAGGCCTCGTTCAGCTCGATCACGTCGAAATCGCCGATCGTCAGGCCCAGCCGGGCCATCAGCTTGCGGCTGGCGGGGGAGGGGCCGAAGCCCATGATCCGCGGCGCCACGCCGGCGGTGGCCCCCCCGAGGATGCGGGCGATCGGGGTCAGCCCATGCCGCGCCGCCGCCGCCTCCGACGCCACGATCAGCGCCGCGGCGCCGTCATTGACGCCGGAGGAGTTGCCGGCGGTCACGGTGCCGCCCTTGCGGAACGGGGTCGGCAGCGCGGCCAGCTTGTCCAGCGAGGTCTGGCGCGGATGTTCGTCGCGGTCGACCACGACCGGGTCCTTCTTCCGCTGCGGAATGCTGACCGGCGCGATCTCCTTCGCCAGCCGCCCGTTCGCC
>NZ_JBYRFX010000024.1:0-2055 GCF_057815775.1 Inquilinus sp. | reverse complement strand
GGCCCGGATCAGCGAGGCGTCGCCACCCTGCCCGGCCCCGCGCGGCACCCGGGTCAGCGCCACCAGCAGATCGGTGCGCTGGTCGCCCTCGGGCGAGCGGCCGAAGATGTGCAGCCCGTCGCGGATCTGCATCTCCTTCAGCTCGCACAGGTGGTTGTCGATCTGCGCCAGGGCGGAATCGGACTCATCGCCCGGCTTGACGCCGCAATCCTGGTCGAGGCCGGAGCTCCGGGCAAGGTCGAGGATGCGGTCGCGCAGATGCGCCAGCCGGCGCGGATCCATCCCCGCCGCCTCGTAATACTCGTCGACCAGCGCCTCCAGGTCCTTCAGCGGGCCGTAGCTCTCGGCCCGGGTCAGCGGCGGCGTCAGGTGGTCGATGATGACAGCAGCAGTGCGGCGCTTGGCCTGCGTGCCCTCGCCCGGATCGTTGACGATGAAGGGGTAGAGATGCGGCACCGGGCCGAAGGCGGCCTCCGGGAAGCAGTCCCGCGACAGCGCCAGCGCCTTGCCCGGCAGCCACTCCAGGTTGCCGTGCTTGCCCATATGCACGATCGCCTGGGCGCCGAAGCCCTGCCGCAGCCAGGCGTAGAAGGCAAGGTAGCCGTGCGGCGGCACCAGCGCCGGGTCGTGATAGGTCGCCTGCGGGTCGATGTTGTAGCCGCGCGCCGGCTGCACGCCGATGACGACATGGCCGAAGCGGTGGACCGCCAGCCGGAAGGCATCGCCCTCGACGAAGGGATCGGCCTCGGGCTCGCCCCAGCGGGCCGTCACCGCCGCGCGCACGGCATCGGGCAGGCCGGCGAAAAAGGCGCGGTAATCGGCCAGCGGATAGGCCTCGCCGCCGGCGCGGTCGGCGCGGGCCGCCAGCGCGTTGGTCGGCCCGGCCGTCACCCGCGCCATCAGATCCGCCGCATCCGCCGGCACATCCGCGACGGCGTAGCCGGCCGCCGCCAGGGCGCGCAGCACCTCGACCGTCCCGGCCGGGGTGTCGAGCCCGACGCCGTTGCCCAGCCTGCCGTCGCGGTTCGGGTAGTTGGCCAGGATCAGCGCGATCCTGCGATCGGCTGCCGGCGTCCGCCGCAGCCCGGTCCAGGCGGCGGCGAGATCAACCACGAAATCGATGCGGTCGGCCACCGGGCGGTAGGACACCACGGTGCATTCGGTCAGCGCGTCCCAGCGCGCCTCCGACTTGAACGATACGGCGCGGGTCAGCACCCGGCCGTCGATCTCGGTCAGGGCGACATTCATCGCCAGGTCCTGGGCCGACAGGCCGCGCGTGCCGTCGCGCCACGCCGCCTCGCCGCCGCCGGCGAACACCACCTGCAGCACGGGGCAGTCCGCCGCGTCGAACGGCGTCGGCTGGGTCGGGCCGCCGGGGCTGGAGACGGCGAAGCTGCTGGCGTTGAGGATCACCGCCGGCGGGTGCCGGACGAAGGCCTCGGTGACCAGTTCGGCCGAGACCGTGTCCTTCAGGCTGGAGACGAAGATCGGCAGCGGATTCAGCCCGCGGGCCTGCAGCGCCGCGACCAGCGCATCGACCGGCGCCAGGTTCCCCGCCTGCACCAGCGCCCGGTAGAAGACGATGCCGATGACGGGGGTTGTGCCTGCGGCCTCAGAGTCCTCCCGACCGCTTCCTTTTTGAGTCCCCCCTCCCCCTGCGGGAGGGGGTAGGGGGAGGGGTTTGTCGATCGAAGGACTCGATGGCGGTCGTCCTATCGCGGTGTTCGGCTCTCGCGGCGAGAACCCCCTCCCCCTACCCCCCTCCCGCGGGGGGAGGGGGGACTCGTTTGGGAATGGCGCTGGCTGCTCATTCCACCGCCCGGCGATCTCCGCATAGGACGGGTGGCGCAAATCCGGCCAGTACAGGCCGGCGCGCAGCAGCGGCCGCGGTTCGGCCCAGGGCAGGTCGCGGCCGATCAGCGTCGCGGCATAGGCCAGGAAGCCGCGGGCGTTCTCGATGCCGCCTTCGACCAGATAGCGCCACAGCCGGCCCCGCGCCTCCTCCGGCAGGGTCGACAGCGCATCGAGATCGCCATCCGGCTTGTCGTCGCCCGG
>NZ_JBYRFX010000023.1:0-1813 GCF_057815775.1 Inquilinus sp. | reverse complement strand
TCCATGCCATCCCGGTCGAGCAGGGCCAGGATCTCGGCCCGGTCCTGGTCGAGATGCGGCGGCGCCCGCTCCAGCCGCACCGGCGTCGCCGACAGCTTCAGCGGGTTGCCCAGCACCCGGACCGGCGGGCCGTCGGGCCGGTCGAGCGTCACCACCATGTCCCGCGCCAGGGTGTGCGGGTCGGCCAGCACCTGGTCGATTCGCGCCACCGGGCCGGCCGGTACCTGTGCCGCGGTCAGTTGCTCGATCCAGGCCTCGGCCGGCTGCGTCAGCAACTCGGGCGCGATCTGCTCGTCGAGCATGTCGACATTCACCACGCGGTCGCGATTGCGCCGGAACCGATCGTCCTCGGCCAGCTCCGGCCGGCCGATCACGGCGGCGAAGCGGGCGAATTGTGCGTCGTTGCCGACGGCGACGACGATGTGGCCGTCGGCCGCCGCGAAGGTCTGGTACGGCGCGATGTTCGGGTGCCGGTTGCCCAGGCGCCGCGGAGTCCGCCCCGACACCAGATGGTTGGTGGCGGCGTTGATCAGCCAGGACACCTGCGTGTCGTACAGCGACAGGTCGATGTACTGGCCTTCGCCGGCGCGGTCGCGGTGCCGCAGCGCCGCCAGGATGCCGACCGTCGCATACATGCCGCACATCACGTCGGCAATGCCGACGCCGACCTTCATCGGCGCGCCGCCCCTGGCCTCGGTGTCGCCGGTGATGCTCATGATCCCGCCCATGGCTTGGACCAGGAAGTCGTAGCCGATGCGGTCGGCATAGGGCCCGGTCTGGCCGAAGCCGGAAATGGCGCACCAGACGATGCCGGGCTTGACCGCCCGTAGCGCGGCGTAATCCAGGCCGTGGCGGGCGAGGTCGCCGGGCTTGTAGTTCTCGACCACGACATCCGAGATCGCGACCAGCCGGCGGACCAGAGCAGCCCCCTCCGCCGTGGCCAGATCGATGGCGATCGACCGCTTGTTGCGGTTGGCGCACAGGAAATAGGCGCTGATGTCGCTGTCCTCGCCATCCGGCCCGGGCACGAAGGGCGGGCCCCAGCCGCGGGTGTCGTCACCCGATCCCGGCCGCTCGACCTTGATGACGTCGGCGCCGAGATCCGCCAGCAGCTGCGTCGCCGTCGGCCCCGCCAGGATCCGCGACAGGTCGAGGATGCGCAGGCCGTCCAGGCTGCCGGGGGTCACCACGATGCCACCGCTGCAATCTGTGCCTTCGCCGGCATCGCCTTGAACCAAGCGACGAGATAGGCGGCGGCGATCAGCACGCCGAAGCCGGCCAGGTTGGCGGCGGCGGTGGCGACCGGGTCGCGGCCGGTGTGGTCCAGCACCATGCCCAGCACCTGGGCGGTGACCATGCCGGTGACGAACACCGCCAGCGTCTGCTGCCCGACCTTGGAGATGATGGCGACGGCAGGCCCCTTCAGCCGCCGGTCGCCGGCCCCGACCAGCTGGACCGCGAGATAGGCGAGGGCCCCGAAATGCACCAGGCGCAGGATGCCGAAATGGGTCTTGTCGGTCAGCGGCATCAGGGTCTCGGCCCAGCCGCCGAAGAACGGCGACGCCTCGATGATGCGGTAATAGGCGAAGGGCACCGTCGCCAGCACGAAAAGGATGGCGAGGGCGGTCAGCACCCGGCTGGCGCCCGGCGCCGGCAGCGTGCCGCGCATCAGGAAGAAGCCGAGATAGAACAGCAACTGCCAGCCGAACGGGTCGAAGAACCAGGGGCGGTCCGAGAACGGTTCGGCCGGCAGGTCCAGCGCATGCGCCTGGGTCAGGCCCCAGATCGCCGCCATCAGCACGAAGGGCAGGGC
>NZ_JBYRFX010000022.1:0-8627 GCF_057815775.1 Inquilinus sp. | reverse complement strand
CGGATCAGGATCTTCAGGAAGCTGTCGATGTTGATGTGGTCCAGCCCGTTGTTCAGCACGCCGAGGATGAACAGGCCGATGATGGTGTTGCCGATGCCGCCGCGGCCGCCGAACAGGCTGGTGCCGCCGACCACCACCGCGGCGATGGCGTCGAGCAGGAAGGTGTCGAACTCGTTCTGCTGGGCGCTGCCGAAATAGGCGACGCCGAGCATGCCGGCGATGCCGGAGCAGACGGCCGAGATCACCATCACCGCCCCGACCACCATGCGGACGTTGACGCCGGAATATTCTGCCGCCTCGCGGTTGCCGCCGACCATGTAGACGTAGCGGCCGAACCGCGTGTAGGTCAGCACGAGGTGCCCGACCAGCAGCATGATGGCGGCCACGATCACGATCCAGGGAATGCCGCCGATCGAGCCCGAGCCGAGGGTGACCACCAGCGGCGGCACGGCATAGGCGATCTGGCCGCGCACCAGCATGGCGCAGACGCCGGCGCCGATCTGCATCATCGCCAGGGTCATGATGAAGGACGGGATGCCGATCCGGGTGACGCCGATGGCGTTGACCAGGCCGAGCAGGCCGCAGCCGGCGATCGCGACGACGATCGCCGCCCAGCCCGGCAGCGGCACATTGGCGATGGTGACGTAGGATTCCTGCGCCGTCAGGAAGGCGACGATGATGCCGGTGGCGTTGGCGATGCTGGCCACCGACAGGTCGATCTCGGCACACAGGATGACGAAGGTCAGGCCGACGGCGATCACCGCCGTCACCGCGATCTGGTTCAGGATGTTGCTGAAATTGTCGACCGACAGGAAGGACGGGCTGGCGAAGCTGAAGAAGCCGAACAGGATGATCAGCGTGATGAACGGGGCGACGTTGCGCAGCTGGCCGCCCAGCGCCCCGCCGAGCCTGGAGGCGGCACTACGGGCCGGCGGATTGGCTGGCGCATCCATGCGAGTGTCGTGCTCCCCCATCATGCCGCCTCCAGCAGGCGGTCCTTGCTGACCGAACCATCGGCGAATTCACGCGTAATGCCGCCCTTGCGCATCACCAGGATGCGGTCGGCCAGCGACAGGATCGTCTCCGGCTCGGCCGACACCACCACCACGCCGATGCCCCGGTCGCGCAGGCCGCGCACGATCCGGACGACGTCTTCCTTGGCGCCGACATCCATGCCGCGGGTCGGCTCGCTCAGGATCAGCACCTTCGGCGTGAAAGTCAGCCATTTCGCCAGGGCGACCTTCTGCTGGTTGCCGCCGGACAGGGCGCCGAGCGCGGCGTCGAAATGCGGGGTGCGGATCCGCAGCTCATCGACCCGGCTGCGGGCGATGCGCCGCTCCGACTCCGGCTTCAGGACCCAGCGCGACACCCGGTCCAGGATGCTGATCGAGGTGTTCTTGTAGATCGGCTCGTGGTGGAACAGCATCGCGCGCCGGCTTTCCGGCACGAAGGCGATGCCGGCGCGGCGGGCGATCGCGGTGCTCCTGAGCCGGATCAGCTTGCCGGCGATGCGGATTTGGCCGCGGTCGGGCTGCAGCTTGCCGAACAGGGTGCGCGCCAGCTCCAGCTGGCCGCAGCCCATGAAACCGTAGATGCCCAGCACCTCGCCCGCCCGCACCTCCAGCGAGATGTCGTCGTAGAAGCGGTCGGCCGACAGCCCTTCCGCTGCCAGCACGACCGGTGCTCCGGGCTTGCTGTCGAGCCGGATTTCGCCGGTGTAGCTTTCCTCCAGCTCGCCATGCCCGGCACCGATCATGTGCTCGATCAGCGCCGCCTTGTCGGTCTCGGCCGCCCGGGTGCTGAGGATCTTTCGACCATTGCGGAACACGGTAACGGCGTCCGACACATTCAGGATGTCGTCGAGAAAATGCGAGATGAAGATGAAGCTGCGGCCCTCTTCGCGCAGCCGCCGCAGCACGCTGAACAGCCGCTCGATCTCCGGCGGCGACAGGGCGGAGGTCGGCTCGTCCAGGATGATGATGCGGGCGCCGGAGAACAGCACCCGGGCGATCTCGATCAGCTGCTGCAGTCCGATCGGCAGCGCCCCGGCGGGGGTGCGTGGGTCGACATCGATGCCCAGGCGGCGGATCTGCTCGCCCGCCGCCTTGCGCATGCCGGCCCAGTCGACGATGCCGAGGCGGCTGACCGGCTGGGTGCCGAGGAACACGTTCTCGGCGACGCTGAGGTCCGGCACGATGCTCAGCTCCTGATGCACCATGCCGACCCCGGCCGCCCCGGCATCGCGGGCCGAGCGGAAGCGGACCGCCCTGCCCTCGATCCGCATCTGCCCTTCATAGTCGGCATGCACGCCGGCGATGATCTTCATCAGGGTCGATTTGCCGGCACCGTTCTCGCCGACGAGACCATGGATCTCGCCGGCTTCGAGCGTGAAGTCGACATCGCGCAGCGCATGGACGCCGCCGAACGACTTCGAGATGCCGCTGAGCTCGAGCAACGGGGTCTGGGTCATGGTGCGGGCCTGTTCAATGCTGTCCGGCCAAACCTGCCGATTGATGACTCCAGGGGTCGACCCAAACCCCCATTGTCATTGCCGGGCTTGACCCGGCAATCCAGAGGATCTCGACAGCCTCTGGATGCCCGGGTCAAGCCCGGGCATGACAGCTTGAAGTTACGACGCTGGCTCCAGAGCCGACCGGCGGTTTGCATGGCTCGCTCGACCGGACAGCTGTGCTCAGATCAGGAAATGCTCCTCCATCCACAGCATGCCCGGCGCGTTCGTCTTGGTGACGACCGGGCCGTCGGTGACGACGGATTTCGGAATCCCACCCTCCCCGGTCTTCTCGCCGCCGGTGACAGCCGCCACGCCGGCAATCACCGCGCCGCCATGGATACGGCAGGACGGGTTGCGCACGGTGGCGTACATGCGGCCTTCGGCCACCGCCTGGAGCGCGGGCGGCATGGCGTCGACGCCGCCGATCAGGATGTCGGTGCGGTTGTGCGCCTTCATCACGTTGTAGGCGGCCAGCGCCATGTCGTCGTTGTGGAAGAAGGCAGCGCTGATCTTCGGATACTTGGTCAGGTGGGTTTCCCAGATGCGGGCCACCTTCGACACGTCCCAGTCGCCCGGATCGGTGTTGAGGACTTCGATCTTCGGATACTGCTTGAGCACCGATTCAAAGCCGCGGGCCCGGCCCTGCGCCCCGGTGTGCCCGAGCGCACCCTGGGTCATGATGATGGTGCCTTCGCCATTGATGGCGGAGCACAGCGCCTGCGTCACCGCGGCGCCCATGAACTCGTTGTCGGGGGCGAGGAAGGAGTGGACGTTGATCTGCTCCAGCGGCGCGATCAGCGTGTCCATGTCGATGACCGGGATGCCGGCGTCGATCATCTTCTGCACCGGCTGCGTCAGCGTGCCGATGCCGAAGGCCTGGATGGCCACGAAATCCCATTTCTGGGAGGCCATATTGTCGATGGCGCCGCGCTGCTTCGGCGCCGCCAGCTCACCGTCGAACCAGGTGATCTCGACGTTGAACAGCTTGCCCCAGTATTCGGCGGCCTGCTTGCCCTGGGCGCACCAGGTCGCCTGCAGGCCGGCATTGGAGAAGGCTGCTTTCAGCGGCTTGTCGGAGCGCCCGACCGCCTCGGCCGCCTGCGCCGCCATGTTCAGGTCGATGCCGCCGAACAGGGCCGCGCCCGCCGAAGCGGCGGCTGCGGCCACCATGAAGTCACGCCGACTGCGATGTTCGCGATCGCCCATCTTGATGTCCTCCCAGTCTGTTGGCGACAATCCGCCACGAGCTTCTTTTGAGCTCGTCTGGAACTGTGACAGCGCTGTCAGGGCGGCGCAATGTCAAACTGGGAAGGATGTGCCCCGTGGGGGCGACGGCTCAGGAGGCGGCGAGGCGCTTGCCGACGGCTTCCAGCACCAGGCGATGCGCGCGCTCGACGATGTCGTCCATCGACCGGGTCTTGGCGAACATCGCCGCGGCGCGCAGCCGGATCTCCTCCCGCGTCGGGAAGCTCGGCAGATGCGCCTTGGCCAGCAGGTCCACGGTCTTGTGCTGCGCGGTGGCCAGCGCATCGCGGATGTCGGCCAGGGTCGGCGCATGGGCATGGGCCAGCGCGTCGTGCAGCGCCGTCGCGATCCGGTCGACCGGGAAGCTCGCCGCCAGTTCCGCCGCCGCGCGCTCGATGATCTTGGTGCCCAGGCGCTGTTCGTTGCGCAGCACCGCCTCGGGCGGGGTCTTCAGGTTCCAGACCACGCCGCACCAGGACAGGGCCTTCAGGATGTAGAAGGTCGGGTCGAATTCCCACCAGCGGAAGCCCTGGCGCACGCTGCTCTGGAAGGCGTGGTGGTTGTTGTGCCAGCCCTCGCCCATGGTCATCAGCGCGAGCAGCCAGTTGTTACGGGAATCGTCGCCGGTGACATAGCGCTTGCGGCCATGCACATGGGCCAGGGAGTTGATGCAGAAGGTGCCGTGATAGACCAGCACCGTGCTCCAGACGAAGCCGACCACAAGCCCCGGCCAGCCGGCGATCAGGAAGGTGATCACGGCCAGGATCACGGCCGGCGTCAGCTCCCATTTGTGCAGCAGCATCAGCTCGGGAAAGCGAGCGAAATCGGCGATCTTGGTCAGGTCTGTGGTGCGGTGGCGGGTCGAGAAGATCCAGCCGAGATGGGCGTAGATGAAGCCCTTGTGCCGCGGCGAATGCACATCCTGCTCGGTGTCGGAATGCAGGTGATGGTGCCGGTGCTTGGCGGCCCACCACAGCGCGCTCTTCTGCGCCGTGCTCTGCGACAGGAAGGCCAGGAGGAACTGGAAGACACGGCCGGTGGAATAGGCGCGGTGGGCGAAATAGCGGTGATAGCCGGCGCCGATGCCAAAGATGCGCAGGAAATACAGCGCCACGCAGAGCACCAAGGACTGCCAGGTCACCCCGGTCCAGATCGCCGCGAAGGCAGCGAGGTGGAGCAGGACGAAGGGGACCGCCTCGGGATACAGGATGTCTTCATGATCGCCCGCAGGCGCATCCGTATCGGTCTTCGCGGTGGTCATGGGCTCCGTGATCCTCAGGCCGGCCTCGGGTGCAACGACCTCGACGAAGGGCGCCGGGCGTCCCCTAGATAGGGATATGGCCGCCGCGGTCAAGCGGAACCGGACGCCCGGCCCCGAGTGTCAGTGTCGCAGGAGACGCGATGTCAGCGGCTCGCTCGGGCCTGGCCGATCCGGGTGGCCAGGTCGAAAAAGGAGGGCGGCGGCGCGCCCGGCGCGGCCTGGTTGGCGAGCCGGAGGTAGCGCAGCGGAAAGCAGATCGCCTCGACGCTCGCGGTGCTCAGCTCGGTCGGGCGCCGGGCGTTGGCGGCCAGGGCGGTCTCCGCCCGCTCCAGCGCATCGTCGATCTCCCCGGCGTCGAGCAGGCCCTTGTCGCGCAGGGCCCCCATCAGCGCCGTCATCGCGGCATAGACGCCTTCGAGCTGGAGATTGGCCGAATTCATCGCACACCTCACCGTTGGGGGGACGCGCATGGCACGGCCCGATCATACAGCGAGATAGCGCTCGCGTATCCCCTCCGCCGCCATCAGCTCGGCGCTGCTGCCGCTCCACACCACCCGCCCCTTCTCGATCACCGCATGGCGCTGGGCCAGGCGCAACAGGGCGTCGAGGGTCTTGTCGATGATCAGGATCGACTGGCCCTCCGCCTTCAGCCGGCCGAGGCACTCCCATATCTCGGCCCGGATCAGCGGCGCCAGCCCCTCCGTCGCCTCATCCAGCACCAGCAGCTTCGGGTTGGTCATCAGCGCCCGGCCGATCGCCAGCATCTGCTGTTCGCCGCCGGACAGCTGGGTGCCGCGGTGCGACCGCCGCTCCGCCAGCCGCGGAAAGGCGGCATAGACCCGGTCCAGTGTCCAGGGCGTGGCCCGGCGGAATCGGTCGGCCGCGGTGGCGACCAGGTTTTCCTCCACCGTCAGGGTCGGGAAGATCTGCCGCCCCTCGGGCACCAGACCGATGCCGGCCTGGGCCAGGCGGTAGGGCGGCAGGCCGGTGACGTCGGCGCCGTCGAACATGATGCGGCCCGCAGTCGGGCGCAGCAGCCCCATCAGGCCGCGGATCGTGGTGGTCTTGCCCATGCCGTTGCGGCCGAGCAGCGTCGCGATCTCACCCGCCTGCACGGTCAGGGCCATGCCGAACAGCACCTGGGCGCCGCCATAGCCGGCCTCCAGCCCCTCGATCTGCAACAGCGCGGTCACGCCGCCTCCTCGCCGAGATAGGCGGCGCGCACCTCCGGGCTCGCCCGAATCTCCTCCGGCGTGCCGGTGGCGATGACCCGGCCATAGACCAGCACGGAGATGCGGTCGGCCAGGGCGAACACCGCGCTCATGTCGTGTTCGACCAGCACCATCGGCACGGTGCCGGCCAGGCCTTGCAGCAGCTCGACCAGCCGCGCCGTCTCCTCATGCCCGGTGCCGGCCATCGGCTCGTCCAGCACCAGCAGCTTCGGATCCAGCGCCAGGGCCATGGCGAGTTCGAGCTGCCGCTTCTCGCCATGGCTCAGGGCGGCGGCCGGCACCTGGCCCCGGGCGCCCAGGCCGGTGCGGACCAGCAGCGCCTGGGACGCGGCGGTGAGATCGGCCTCCCGCCCGACCGCACGGAAGAAGCGGAAGCTCGACCCGCGCCGGCGCTGCACCGCCGTCGCCACGTTCTGCAGCGCGGTGAAGCCGGGCAGCAGATTGGCGATCTGGAAGGTGCGGGCCAGGCCGCGCTGGGCCCGGCGATGGGCGGCCAGGCGGGTGATGTCCTCGCCCAGGAAGCGGATGGTGCCGGCATCGGGCGCCAGCCGGCCGCAGATCTGCTGGATCAGCGTGGTCTTGCCGGCGCCGTTCGGGCCGATCAGGGCATGGATCTCGCCCGGCCGGACGTCGAGGCCGACGCCGTCGGTGACCGTCAGCGCGCCGAACCGCTTCGACAGCCCTTCGATGGCCAGCACCGGCTCAGTCATGGCGCACCTTGCCCAGCAGACCGCCCAGCCCGCCGCGCAGGAACAGCACCACCAGGATCAGCAGCGGCCCGAAGATCAGCCGCCAATGCTCAGTGACGCCGGACAGCAGCTCCTCCGCCAGCAGGAAGGCGGCGGCGCCGAGGATGGCGCCATGCAGGCTGCCGATGCCGCCCAGCACCACCATCACGATCAGCTCGCCCGAGCGCTGCCAGGACATGTAGGCCGGACTGACGAAATCGGCCTGGATCGCCAGCAGCGCCCCGGCCAGCCCGGCGATGGCGCCGGCGATCACGGTGGCGGCAAGGCGATAGGCGAAGGGATCGTAGCCCAGCGCCCGCATCCGCTCCTCGTTTTCGCGGCAGCCGCGCAGCACCCGGCCGAAGCGCGACCGGGTGACGGCCAGGCACAGCGCCCAGGCCGCGATCAGCAGCACCAGGACGACATAGTGAAAGGCTGACCGACCGTTCAGCCATTTGAAGCCGGCGACCAGCGGCTTGGCCCACAGAGTCATGCCGTCGTCGCCGCCATAGGCGGACAGGCTGGTCATGGTGAAATAGGCCATCTGGCCGAAGGCCAAGGTGATCATGATGTAGTGGACGCCACGGGTCTTCAGCGACACCGCGCCGGTCAGGGCCGCGAACAGCGCCGCGGCCAGCATCGCCGCGGGTAGCAGCACCAGCCCCTCGCCCACCCCCGCATCGGCCAGGATGCCGACGGCATAGGCGCCGAGGCCGATGAAGGCGGCATGGCCGAAGGACACCAGCCCGCCATAGCCGAGGATCAGGTCGAGGCTGACCGCGGCGATGGCGAAGATCATGATCCGGCTGGCGACGGTCAGGGCATAGCTGCCGAGGCCCAGCGCCGGCGCCAGGACCGGGACCAGCGCCAGCACCGCGAACATCGCCAGGGCCGGCCAGGCCGCGCGCAGCGTCGGCGGGGGTGCGGGTACATCCGCCTGAGTCATGACGCTATCGGCCATGGGAGGGGAACAGTCCGGCCGGCCGGAAGAACAGGATCGCGGCCATCAACAGGTAGATCAGCATCGAGGCCAGGGCCGGCCCGACCTGGTTGGCCGCGGCCGGCGCCAGCACCAGCCGGAACAGATCGGCGGCAAAGGACCGGCCCAGCGTGTCGACCAGCCCGACCAGCAACGACGCCAGGAACGCGCCCTTGATCGAGCCGATGCCGCCGATGACGATGACGACGAAGGCCAGGATCAGGAAATTATCGCCCATGCTGGGCTCGACCGCGAAGATCGGCCCGGCCAGGGCGCCGGCGAAGCCGGCCAGCATGGTGCCGACGCCGAACACCACCATGAACAGCCGGCGGATGTTGACGCCCAGCGCCGAGACCATGTCGGCATTGCTGGCCCCGGCCCTCACCCGCATGCCGATCCGGGTCCTGGCGATCAGCACCCACAGCAGCAGGGCGACGCCCAGCCCGGCCACCAGCACGGCCAGGCGATAGACCGGGTACAGCAGCCCCGGCATCAACGCGATCGACCCCGACAGCATCTCCGGCATCGGGATGCTGAGCGGCGCCGAGCCCCACAGCGTGCGCACCGCCTCGTTGAAGAACAGGATCAGGCCGAAGGTCGCCAGCACCTGGTCGAGATGGCTGCGGCCGTAGAGGTGCCGGAACACCAGCACCTCCAGCAGCAGGCCCAG
>NZ_JBYRFX010000021.1:0-3859 GCF_057815775.1 Inquilinus sp. | reverse complement strand
CTGGTCGTACGCCGTGAACGTCGCCCCGCCGCTCTCCGCCAGAACCTTCGTGATCGCCGCCGTCAGCGACGTCTTACCATGGTCAACGTGACCAATCGTGCCGATGTTGCAGTGCGGCTTCGTCCGCTGAAACTTCGCCTTGCCCATTTACTGTCTCCGTTTTTCTAACGCGCGATCAAGCAAGCTTGGCGCGGACTTCGTCGGCGATCGCCTGGGGCACCGGATCATAGTGATCGAAGTGCATCGAATACTGGGCGCGACCCTGGGTCATCGACCGCAGGTTGTTCACATAGCCGAACATGTTGGCCAGCGGAACCATCGCCGAGACGACGCTGGCGTTGCCGCGGGTGTCCATGCCCTGGATCTGGCCGCGCCGGCTGTTCAGATCGCCGATCACGTCGCCCATGTAATCCTCGGGCGTCACGACCTCGACCTTCATGATCGGCTCGAGCAGGGCCGGCTTGGCCTTCGGCAGGCCTTCGCGGAACGCGGCGCGAGCCGCGATTTCGAAGGCCAGGACCGACGAGTCGACGTCGTGGTAGGCGCCGTCAACCAGGCTCACCTTGAAGTCGATCACCGGGAACCCGGCAATCACGCCGGTCTCCTTGGACGAATTCAGGCCCTTTTCCACGCCCGGAATGTATTCGCGCGGCACGGTACCGCCGATGACCGAGGCGGCGAACTGATAGCCCGATCCGGCCGGAAGCGGCTCGAACACCAGCTTGATGCGGGCGTACTGGCCCGAACCGCCGGTCTGCTTCTTGTGGGTGTAGTCGATCTCGGCCCGCTGCGTGATCGTCTCGCGATAGGCGACCTGCGGCGCGCCGACATTGGCGTCCACCTTGAACTCACGGCGCATGCGATCGACCAGGATCTCGAGATGGAGTTCGCCCATCCCCTTGATCACGGTCTGGCCGCTTTCCTGATCGACGGCAACGCGGAAGGAAGGATCCTCCTGCGCCAGGCGCTGCAGCGCCGTCGACATCTTCTCCTGATCGGCCTTCGACTTCGGCTCGACGGCGACCTCGATGACCGGCTCCGGGAACTCCATGCGCTCGAGCACGATCGGCTTGGCCGGATCGCACAGCGTGTCGCCCGTCGTGGTGTTCTTCAGGCCGACCAGCGCGACGATGTCGCCGGCGCTGGCTTCCTTGATTTCCTCGCGGTTGTTCGCATGCATCAGCAGCATGCGGCCAACGCGCTCCTTCTGGCCCTTGACCGAGTTCTGGACGTAGGACCCGGCCAGAAGCGTGCCCGAATAGATGCGGGCAAAGGTCAGCGAGCCGACGAACGGGTCGGTCATGATCTTGAAGGCGAGGGCCGAGAACGGCGCCTCGTCGTTGGTCGGCCGGCTCTCGGTCTCTTCCGAATCGACCTTGTGGCCTTCGACCTGGGCGACGTCGAGCGGCGACGGCAGGAAGTCGACCACGGCGTCGAGCAGGGTCTGCACGCCCTTGTTCTTGAAGGCGGAACCGCAGAGCACCGGCACGAACTTGAATGCCAGCGTGCCCTTGCGGATGCAGGCGCGCAGCTGCTCCGGCGTCGGCTCGGTGCCCTCGAGATAGGCCTCCATCACCGCGTCATCCATCTCGACAGCGGTGTCGAGCAGGGTCTGGCGGAACTCAGCCGCCTTCTCCTTCAGGTCGTCCGGAATCTCGGCGAAACTGAAGTTGGCGCCGAGGCTGTCGTCTTCCCAGATGACCGCCCGGTTCTCGACCAGGTCGACCAGGCCGGAATAGTCGTTCTCGACGCCGATCGGCAGGTTCAGCACCAGCGGCAGCGCGCCGAGCCGGTCCTTGATCATGTCGACGCAGCGATAGAAGTTCGCGCCGATCCGATCCATCTTGTTGACGAAGCAGATCCGCGGCACGTGGTACTTGTCGGCCTGGCGCCAGACCGTCTCGGACTGCGGCTCGACACCGGCGACGGAGTCGAACACCGTCACCGCACCATCGAGCACGCGCAGGGACCGTTCGACTTCAATCGTGAAGTCGACGTGGCCCGGCGTGTCGATGATGTTGACGCGATGGTCGCGCCAGAAGGCGGTGGTCGCAGCCGACGTGATGGTGATGCCGCGCTCCTGCTCCTGCTCCATCCAGTCCATCGTCGCCGTGCCTTCATGCACTTCGCCGATCTTGTACGACTTTCCGGTGTAGTAGAGGATTCGCTCGGTCGTGGTCGTCTTACCGGCATCGATGTGCGCCATGATGCCGATGTTGCGGTATTTCTCGATCGCGTGGCTACGCGGCATGATCAGTCTCTCGGGCCGGAGGCTGGGTTACCAGCGGTAGTGCGAGAACGCCTTGTTGGCGTCCGCCATCTTATGCGTGTCTTCGCGCTTCTTGACCGCTGCGCCACGCTGGTTCGAGGCGTCCATCAGCTCGTTCGAGAGGCGGTCGACCATGGTCGTCTCGGAGCGCTTGCGCGCCGCCGCGATCAGCCAGCGGATGGCCAGGGCCTGGCCACGCTCGGCGCGGACTTCGACCGGCACCTGATAGGTGGCGCCACCGACACGGCGCGACCGCACTTCGACATGCGGCCGGACATTGGCCAGCGCCTCGTGGAACGCCACGATCGGGTCGGCCTTGGTGCGGCTCTGCAGCTTGTCGAGCGCGTCGTAGACGATCGTCTCGGTGGTGGATTTCTTGCCGTCGTACATGAGGTTGTTCATGAACTTCGACAGGATGACATCGCCGAATTTCGGGTCCGGCAGGATTTCACGCTTCTCGGCGCGATGGCGACGGGACATATGTGACCTCCTTACTTCGGACGCTTCGCGCCGTACTTCGACCGCCGCTGGCGACGATCCTTGACACCCTGCGTATCGAGCGTGCCGCGAATGATGTGGTAGCGCACGCCCGGCAAATCCTTCACACGACCGCCGCGGATCATGACGACCGAATGTTCCTGCAGGTTGTGGCCTTCACCCGGAATGTAGCTGGTGACCTCGAACCCGTTGGTGAGGCGCACGCGCGCCACCTTACGAAGCGCCGAGTTCGGCTTCTTCGGGGTCGTGGTGTAGACACGAGTGCAAACGCCACGCTTCTGCGGGCAAGCCTGGAGGGCCGGCACCTTGTTGCGCGCCCGCTGCGGCTGGCGCGGCTTACGGATCAACTGATTGATCGTCGGCATATCTGCCCTTCTTGGTTCTTCGATGAAACGGCCCGGCTAAGCGGCCCACCCGTCCAGGCGCCGACAACTGACATCACGTTCCGAGAGAAGGATGACGCAAACGATACAGGACCCCGAGGCGCCCACGCCTGCGGGGCCAACCGGAGTCCTTCGCTTGTCGCGGGCGCATCATCGATGCGTCCGCGGTCGTCTGTCTCTGCGGAAAGCGCGTCTAGCGCGTCACGAGGACGAGCTACTGCCGGCTTCCGGGAAAAGCGCGCGGACTATACGGATGCACCCCTGCCACGTCAAGCCGGATCCCGCCGCGTCCGAAACGATCAGGCGCCGCCGGTTTCCGGCAGGTCCACCGTCCCCAGCTTGTCGGGGTTGCGCACCCAGAAAACACCGGTGATTCCGTCCGCGGTGACGGCCAGGTCGAGCGTGCCCATCAGCTCGCCGCCGCGGGTGACGACATAGCCCGGCTTGCCGTTGATCCAGCGCGGCGCATAGGTAAACGGTGCCGGCGATTTGCGCCAGATGCCATGGAAGAAGCGCGCCACCCGGTCGGCGCCTTCGATCACGTTCATCGAGGCCAGGACCTTGCCGCCGCCATCGCTGTGCAGCCTGGCGTCGCGCGCCAGCAGCGCCGTCAGCGCGGCGAGGTCGCCGGAATTCAGGGCGTCGCGGAAGGCGACTAGCATCGCCTGGTGCTGCGGCCGGGGTGCCGGCTCCGCCACGCCCCCGCCCG
>NZ_JBYRFX010000020.1:0-8054 GCF_057815775.1 Inquilinus sp. | reverse complement strand
CGGCGTCAGCCGGACCGCCACGCGAACGCCGCGCGGCCCCGCCACGAAGAGCGGGCGGTCGACGGTCAACCGAACAGCAGGCGGGCGTGGATGTTGGCCAGGATCATGCGCGCCAGGGTGACCAGCAGCCACAGCACGATGTAGGAGATGTCGATGCCGCCGAAGTTCGGCACGAACCGCCGGATCGGGCGCAGCGCCGGCTCGGTCAGGCGGTACAGCACATGGCCGACCTGGTAGACGAACTGGTTCCGGGTGTTCACCACGTTGAACGCCACCAGCCAGCTCAGGATCGCGGTGGCGATCAGGATCCAGATATAGAGCTGCAGCACATAATCTATGATGCTGAGTATCGGGTCGATGACGATCATGCGCCTGTTCCAAAGAGGGGCCGGTATCGGCCCGGTCGCCGAATCCGCGTGGAATCCGCGTGTACGGTAGCGGCGCGGCCAGCCATGAACAAGCGATGCGGCACGCGCCGGCGTCGCATCGGCCCCAGCGCCGCCAGGGGAAATCGTCAAAGTTTCACAAAGCGCGAATTCCGGTGTTGACAGGGGGGTGGGTGGCATCCTACATCACGGCCCGCCGCATCGCCCAGGTGGCGGAATTGGTAGACGCGCAGGTTTCAGGTACCTGTGGCCGAAAGGTCGTGGAAGTTCGAGTCTTCTCCTGGGCACCATCCCTCTTGATGGTCCCGACGACGGCGATGCGAAGGATGGCAATGACCCGCTTGGTCCAAGCGGGTCTTTCCTTTTGGGGCCGATGCCCACGCAGCAGGATGCTCCGGCCTGGCCAAGGGCGGCCCTGCTCCAGGCCGCGGCTGGATGTGAAGGTGGCAACCCGTGGCTTCCGAACCGATTCTGCATGACGGGGATCTGCCCGACGGTCTCGACCTCGGCAATGTGATCGCCATCGACACCGAGACCATGGGCCTGAACCCGGTGCGCGATCGGCTCTGCCTGGCCCAGCTCAATTCCGGCGACGGCACCGTCCATCTCGTCCAGTTTCGCCAGGGTGGCTACGACGCCCCGAACCTGGTCCGGCACCTGGCCGACCCGGCGCGGCTGAAGCTGTTCCACTTCGCCCGGTTCGACATCGCCGCGCTGCAGGCCTATCTCGGCGTGGTCTGCGCCCCGGTCTACTGCACCAAGATCGCATCGAAGCTGGTTCGCACCTTCACCGACCGGCACGGGTTGAAGGATCTGTGCCGCGACCTGGTCGGGGTCGACCTGTCGAAGCAGCAGCAGAGCTCGGATTGGGGCAGCGACCAATTGACGCCCGAACAGCTGCGTTATGCGGCCAGCGACGTGCTGTACCTGCATGCGCTGAAGGAAAAACTCGACGCGATGCTGCGTCGCGAGGGCCGGGAAGCCTTGGCTCAGGCCTGCTTCGACTTCCTGCCGACGCGGGCGGCACTCGACCTCGGCGGCTGGTCGGACCTGGATATCTTCGCCCACTGACCCGATATGCGGTCACAATTGCGCCGCACCGAGGCTGCATTCCGGGACGTGGCGGAGTGCCGGCTGCCAGGGCCGGTTCGGCCCGCGGAAAGGTTGCGGTTCGCCGCGTCCTGATGGATACGGGTCCGTCGGCGGGCGGCTTTGGAGACGGAATGGTGGCGACTGCAGGGATCGAGGCTGGCCGCAAGGCGCTGCTGATGGAGCGCGATGCACTGGACCGTCTGGCCGAATCGCTGGACGGCAGCTTCGATCGCGCCATCGACACGGTGTTCGGCGCCGAGGGCCGGGTCGTGGTCAGCGGCATCGGGAAGAGCGGCCATGTCGGGCGCAAGATCGCCGCCACCCTGGCCTCCACCGGCACCGCCGCCCTGTTCGTCCATCCGGCCGAGGCCAGCCATGGCGATCTCGGCATGATCCACCGCCAGGACGTGGTGCTGGCGCTGTCGAATTCCGGCAACACGGCCGAGCTGGGCGACGTCATTGCCTACACCCGACGCTTCGCCATCCCGCTGATCGGCATCACCAGCCGGGCGCCCTCGATCCTGGCCGACCAGTCCGACATCGTCCTGCTGCTGCCGGCGGCGGAGGAGGCGTGCCCGACCGGGCTGGCACCGACCACCTCGACCACCATGATGATGGCGCTGGGCGATGCGCTGGCGGTGGCGCTGATGCACCGCCGCGGCTTCTCCTCGGACGATTTCCGGGTGTTCCATCCGGGCGGCGCCATCGGCAACAAGTTGATCCGGGTGCAGGACATCATGCATGCCGAGGCCGAGCTGCCGCTGGTGGCGCCGGCCACCCGGATGGACGAGGCGATCCTGGAGATGAGCCGGGTCGGCTTCGGCTGCGTCGGCGTGGTCGATGAAGGTCGGCGGCTGGTCGGGGTGATCACCGATGGCGACCTGCGCCGGCATATGAGCGGCGGGCTGCTGGGCCAGGCCGCCGGGGCCGTGATGACGCCGGGGCCGCGCACCATCCGGCCGACCGCGCTGGCGGCAGAGGCGCTCGGGCTGATGAATCGCTATAAGGTGACCAGTCTCTTCGTCACTGCCGAGGACAAGCCGGTGGGCATCCTGCGCGTGCATGACTGCCTGCGGGCAGGGTTGAGCTGAGCATGGTCGTGGCGCCGCAGACCCCGGGGGACGACAAGACCAGCCGCAGGGACGCTGCCGACGGTCGGCGCGCGCGCCTGGCCGCCGCCAACCATGCGGCGCAGTTCAGCCGGACCTACAGCCGGCTGGTCGGGGTGTTGAAATACGTGCTGCCGGTGGCGGGGCTGGTGATCGTCGCCCTGGTGGTGCTGTGGCCCGAACTGCACCATGTGCAGGTCGATATCTCCAGCCCGACGGAACGCCCGACCGCCGGCGCCAATGGCGAGATCCAGAATCCCCGCTACAGCGGCGTGGACGAGGCGGCGCGGCCCTACACCGTCTGGGCGACCGTGGCGAAGCAGATGGAAGACCAGATCTTCAACATGAACCGGCCAAAGGGCCAGCTGGCCCTGCCGAGCGGCCTGATGTTGACGCTCGATGCCGATAGTGGCCGCCTGAACCGCACCACCAAATCCGTCCATCTCGACGGCGACGTCACCCTGCGGCGCAGCGACGGCACCGTCATGACCACCGAGTCCGCCGATATCGACATGGTCAACAAGGGGGCGAGCAGCAGCACGCCGGTGACGGCGCAGGGTCCGTTCGGTACGCTGTCCGCCGGCGGCTTCAAGGTCGAGCAGCAGGGCGACGTCATCATCTTCACCGGCCCGACCAAGCTGCTGCTCAAGCCCGGCGCCGACAAAGCCTTCGAGGGAACGCCGCAATGATCCGTCCGCTGATCCTCGCTGTCCTGCTCGGTGCGCTGGCGACGCCGGCCATGGCACAGCAGCAGCTGCAGCTCGGCAGCAAGGACGGCCAGCCGTCGAATATCGAGGCATCGAAGTCGCT
Organism: Inquilinus sp.; assembly: GCF_057815775.1. Taxonomy (NCBI): domain Bacteria; kingdom Pseudomonadati; phylum Pseudomonadota; class Alphaproteobacteria; order Rhodospirillales; family Rhodospirillaceae; genus Inquilinus; species Inquilinus sp. Next base: position 4,657 of record NZ_JBYRFX010000020.1, on the reverse strand, counting down.
GGAATGGCGGCAGAACGACAAGCAGTACATCGCCACCGGCGACGCCGTTTACACGCGCGGCGACCTGACGGTGAAGGCCGATGTCCTGACCGCCTATTACCGCGAGCTGCCGGACAAGAGCACCGAGATCTTCCGCGCCACGGCGGAAGGCAACGTCCTGATCACCAAGGGCGCCGACACCACGGCAACCGGCGGCAAGGGGGTCTATGAGCTGGACGCCCAGATCTTCACCCTGACCGGCGGCAACCTGAAATTCACCAACAAGGATGACGTCATCACCGCGACCGACAGCCTGGAATACCATCAGGCCCAGGATGTGGCGATCGCCCGCGGCAACGCCACGGCGGTTCGTGCGAAGGAGCAGCGGACGCTGCGCGCCGACACGCTGACCGGCCATTTCGCGCCGGATGACAAGGGTGACAAGGCCCTGTCGGTGGTCGATGCCGACGGCAATGTCCGGCTCACCACCGCGACGGACGTGGTGACCGGGCAGACCGGGCGCTACGACGTCAAGACCCAGTTCGCCACCATCACCGACGACGTGCATCTGACCCGGGGCGGCAACCAGCTGAACGGCGACTATGCCGAGGTCGACATGGCCAGCGGCGTCAGCAAGCTGCTGACCCGCCCGGGCCAGGGCGGCCGGGCCCGGGCCCTGCTGGTGCCGGACCAGAAGACCCAGACGCCGGGGCAGCCGGCCGCGCCGGCCGAGCCGGCGCCGAAGAAGAAGTAGGGGACAGGCGATGGCGAGAGCGAGCAGTGCTGCGACCGCACCCGAATCCCCCGGCGCCCCGCGGCTGGTCGCCAAGAATGAGGGGCTGGTCGCCCGCAACCTGGGCAAGCAGTACAAGAAGCGGCCGGTGCTGCGCGACGTCAGCCTGCAGGTCCAGCGCGGCGAGGCGGTCGGCCTGCTCGGCCCCAACGGCGCCGGCAAGACCACCTGCGTCTATATGATCACCGGGCTGATCCAGCCCGATTACGGCACCAGCTCGCTGGACGGGCGGGAGCTGACCGACCTGCCGATGTACCGCCGCGCCCGCCTCGGCATCGGCTACCTGCCGCAGGAAGCGTCGATCTTCCGCGGCCTGTCGGTCGAACAGAACATCCGCGCCGTGCTGGAGATCTCCGAGCCCGACAAGTCGGCGCGCGAGGCAGTGCTCGAGGATCTGCTGGCCGAATTCTCGATCAGCCATCTGCGCCGCACCCCGGCCATGGCGCTGTCGGGCGGTGAGCGGCGCCGGGTCGAGATCGCGCGGGCGCTGGCCAGCCACCCGCACTTCATCCTGCTCGACGAACCGCTGGCCGGCATCGACCCGATCGCCGTCGGCGACATCCGCGAGCTGGTGGCGCATCTGCGCGACCGCGGCATCGGCGTGCTGATCACCGATCACAATGTGCGCGAGACGCTCGATATCGTCGATCGGGCCTATATCCTCCATGAAGGCCGTGTTCTGATGGAAGGAAGACCAGCAGACATTGTCGGCAACGAGGAGGTGCGGCGCGTGTATCTGGGCGAACGCTTCAGCCTGTAGACTGACGGGCGACCATGGCCATCTCACAACGCCTCGGGCTCCGTCAGAGCCAGGCGCTGGTCATGACGCCGCAGCTGCAGCAATCGATCAAGCTGCTGCAGCTGTCCAACATCGAGCTCTCGGCCTATGTCGAGGGCGAGCTCGAACGCACCCCGCTCCTGGAACGGGAGGAGGGCGAGCGCGAGGATGGCGGCGGCGCCAGCGAGACCAGCGACGCCGAACTCCCTGATCCCGGATCCGGGCGCACGGTGGCGGCGGATGTCGCCCTGACCGCGCCGGAACCGCCGGCGATCGTGTCGGCGGACGCGCCGCTCGACACCGATTGGAGCAACCTGTTCACAGGCTCCAGCTCGACCGACCGGAACGACGACTATGGCGGCGACGCGCAATTCGCCGGCGCCGGGCGCGGCCGCATGGATTTCGCCGACGACCTGCCGGGACTCGACGAGACGTTGCCGGAACGGCCGAACCTGCGCGACCACCTGCTCAGCCAGATCGCGATCGAATTCACCGGCCCCGCCGACCGGCTGATCGGGGCGCGGCTGGTCGACCTGCTCGAGGATTCCGGCTACCTGCTGGTCCCGGTGGACGAGATCGCCCGTGCCTTCGGCTGCCCGTCCGGCCGCGTCGAGGCGGTGCTGCACCGCTGCCAGCGGCTGGATCCGCCCGGCATCTTCGCACGCAGCTTGTCGGAATGCCTGGGGATCCAGCTGGCGGAGCGCGACCGGCTCGACCCGGCGATGCAGACTCTCCTGGACAATCTCGATCTGCTGGCCCGCCGCGACCTGGGCGCGGTGATGCGGCTGTGCGGGGTCGACGCCGAGGATCTGTCCGACATGGTCGCCGAGATCCGGGCCCTCGACCCCAAGCCCGGTGCCGCCTTCGACCATGAGGTGGCGCAGACGCTGATCCCCGACATCCTGATGCGGCTGCAGCAGGATGGCAGCTGGCTGATCGAGCTGAACTCCGAGACGCTGCCGCGGGTGCTGGTCAACCGTACATATCATGCCGAGGTCAGCCGCGGCGCCCGCAGCAAGGTCGACCGCGACTATCTCGGCACCTGCCTGACCGACGCCAACTGGCTGGTCCGCGCTCTCGACCAGCGGGCCAACACCATCCTCAAGGTGGCGTCGGAGATCGTGCGCCGGCAGGACGCGTTCTTCGTCCATGGCGTCCAGCACCTGCGGCCGCTGACGCTGAAGGACATCGCCGAGACGGTGGACATGCATGAGAGCACGATCAGCCGGGTGACGACCAACAAGGTGATGGCCACGCCGCGCGGTGCGTTCGAGCTGAAATACTTCTTCACCCAGGCGATTCAGGGCTCCGGCGGCGGCGACGCCCACTCGGCCGAGGCTGTGCGGCACCGCATCCGCGTCATGATCGAGGCCGAGGCCGCCGATTCCGTGCTGTCCGACGACCGGATCGTCGAAATCCTGCACGGCGAGGGGATCGACATTGCGCGGCGGACCGTCGCCAAGTACCGTGAGGGGATGCGGATACCATCCTCCGTCCAACGACGACGCGAGAAGGGTCTGAGCCGATGAGTGTGCTCCCCCCGACTTCGTCCGCAGCACCGGGCCGGGCCCCTTCGTTGACAGGAAGGCACGCCGTCCCTATGGTCGCCGCCCAAAGGCGGCCCCCCACGGCCGCCCCGTTCTTTTTTTGGGCGCCGTTTTCCCATCGTGCAGCAGTGAAGCGACAGCCATGCAACTGACCGTCCGAGGCAAGCAGATCGATGTTGGTGATGCTCTGCGCACCCATGTCAGCGACGCCCTGACCAGCACGACCGCGAAGTACTTCAACAACGCGATCGAGGCGAACGTCGTCTTTTCCCGCAACGCCCATCTGATCCGGAGCGATCTGTCGGTCCATGTCGGCCGCAACATCCTCCTGCAGAGCAATGCGGAGGCCGAGAGCCCGTATCACGCCTTCGACGCTGCGGCGAACAAGCTGGCCAAGCGCCTGCGCCGCTACAAGCGCCGCCTGCGCGACCATCACAATGGCGACAGCCAGCCGTCGCTGGCCGCCCAGTCCTATATCCTCGAGGCCGAGTCCGAGGAGATCCATGAGGGCGAGGAGCCGACGCAGCCGATCGTGATCGCCGACGTCTCGACGACGATCGAAAGCCTGACCGTGCTGCAGGCGGTGATGCGCCTCGACCTCGGCGACCTGCCGGCGCTGATGTTCCGCAACCAGGCGCTGGGGCGGCTCAACATGGTGTTCCGCCGGCCGGACGGCAATATCGGCTGGGTCGATCCGAAGGGGGCCGAGGACGCTGCTGCCTGAGGGCGGCGTGTCCGAGACATCGCAATGATCGATTTTCTTCGCCCTGAGGCGATTCTCGCCAATCTGAAGGCTGCCAGCAAGAAGCAGGCGCTGCAGGATCTGGCCCGCCGCGCCGCCGAGCTGACCGGTCAGCACGAGCGGGCCATCTTCGATGTGCTGCTGGAACGCGAAAGGCTGGGGTCGACCGGGGTCGGCCGCGGCATCGCCATTCCGCACGGCAAGCTGCCGAACCTGCCCGGCGTGTTCGGCGCCTTCGCCCGGTTGGAGCGGCCGATCGATTTCGACGCGGTCGACGAACAGCCGGTCGATCTGGTGTTCCTGCTCCTCGCCCCGGAAGGGGCGGGGGCGGACCATCTGAAGGCGCTGGCCCGGATCAGCCGGATGCTGCGCGACGAAGGCCTGTGCGAAAAGCTGCGCGGCTGCCAGACCACCGACGCGATCTACGCGCTGTTGTCCCAGACCGAGGCGGTGAACGCCGCTTGACCCGGGGCCGTCCGCTCCGCTAGCCGAAGCGAACCCCCCGAGGCGAACCCCTAGTCCGTGCGTGGTCCCGCCATGCCGTCCTTCCTTCTCGGCCTCGACGCCGGTACCTCGGTCATCAAGGCCGCCCTGTTCGGGCGCGACGGCCGCCAGCATGCCGCCGCGACGCGCCGGACGGTCGTCGCCCATCCGCAATCCTCCTGGTCCGAAAGCGATCCCGAAGCCGCCTGGTCGGCGACCACCGCCGTGATCCGCGAGGTGCTGGCGACAGCCGATGGCGCCACCGTCGAAGCCATCGGCGTCACCGGCGCCATGGTCGGCGCCTGGGTGATCGATGCCGCCGGCCAACCGGTGCG